>JBDTKQ010000118.1:0-4106 GCA_039935235.1 Caulobacteraceae bacterium | reverse complement strand
CCTGTGAGACCGCGACCCCGTTCCAGCCGGCCAACACGCCCGGCGCCCGATCCTCCGGCGGTTACAGCGATCAGCAACTCGAGACCAATCGCTGGGCGGTGGAATTTTCAGGCAATTCCCTGACCTCGCGCGATACTGTGGAGAAGTATCTTCTGTTCCGCGCCGCCGAACTCACGCTCGCGCAAGGCTACTCCTGGTTCGCGTCGGTCGATCATCACACCAGCCGCCAGACAAGCTTTTACACCAATCCCGACCCGTTCTTCTCCGGCTGGGGACCCTATTGGGGCGGCTACTATCGTGGCGGAGGGCGGTTCGGCGGCTGGTACGGCGCCGGCTGGGGCGACCCCTATTTCGCCGGCTCGTTCAACACCCAACAGGTCGATCGCTATCAGGCGGCGGCGGAGATCGTCATGGGCCATGGCGCCAAGCCGGCGGACAATCCCCACGCCTACGACGCCCAAGACGTGGTTTCCCATTTGCGAGGCTCGATCCAGTATCCCCGCGCCTCCTGAGGCGCGGGCGTCTTCTCCCGCGCGCGGACTCCATGAGTGACGAACTCGTTTTCTACACCAACCCCATGTCTCGCGGGCGGATCGCGCGCTGGATGCTGGAAGAGGTCGGCGAGCCTTACCGCACCGAAATCCTGAGTTACGACACCGGACTGAAATCGACCGCCTATCTGGCGATCAATCCCATGGGCAAGGTTCCGGCGATTTCCCGCAGCGGCGTCGTGGTCACCGAGACGGCGGCGATCTGCGCCTGGCTCGCCGACGCCTTTCCCCGGGCCGGTCTCGCGCCGGCGCCCGGCGACCCGATGCGCGGGCCCTATTACCGCTGGCTGTTCTTCGCCGCCGGTCCGCTGGAGGCGGCGGTGACCAACAAATCATTGGGCGTCGAGGACAATCCCGAGCGCGAGCGTATGGCCGGCTACGGCAATCTCACCAGGGTCATGGACACGCTCGATACCCTTCTGTCGGGGACCGACTATGTCGCCGGAGAACGGTTCACAGCCGCCGACCTCTATCTTGGCGCCCACATCGGTTGGGGAATGCAGTTCGGCACGATCGAACGGCGCCCGGCCTTCGAACGCTATTTCGAAAGGCTCAGCCGTCGTCCCGCGGCTGTGCGCGCCATTGAGATCGACGACGCCCTGATCGCCGCGGCGCCCGCGGCCTGACGTCTCCCCAAAGGAGCGGCGAGTCGCCACAGGGACGCTCGATCGGAAAGGGTCCATGCAGTCCGCGGGGTAGACCAACCCCCATCGGGGCGGCGATTGTCGGCGTGCGCCCGCCCGTTGCGCACGTTACTGTCTCCTGGGCGCCCGCCGGCGTGCGGAGAGGAGACGCGAAATGGACGCCGCCGGCCAGATCGAACGCGGTTTCCACGATGCGGAGAACCGCCTGCTCGCTGAACTGCGGCGCCTTCGCCGCGGCGCCCGACTGGCCGCCGCGGGCCAGACCCGGGCAGAGCGCAAACTGACCCCGGGCCAGAGGGTCGCCGACCGCGTCGCAGCGACCATGGGATCGTGGCCGTTCATCATCGTCCAGTCGGTGATCCTGGCGATCTGGATAGTGCTCAACGTCACCGCCTTCGTGAAACGCTGGGACCCATACCCATTCATCCTGCTCAATCTGGCCCTGTCGTTTCAGGCCGCCTACGCCGCGCCGTTCATCATGATGAGCCAGAACCGCCAGCAGGACATCGATCGCCGGGCCGCGGACACCGATCATCAGATCAACATCAAGGCGGAACTGGAGATCGAGCTCTTGCATCACAAGCTGGACGAACTGCGCCAGAAAGAGGTGCTCAACCTGACCGAGGCGATCCGGGAACTGGCCGGCCTCGTCCATCGCCTCGAAGCGGGCGGCCCAGGCGAAACAAGCGGAACTTCGAGCGGCGGCTGACGTTTCGGGGGGACGCCCACACCGGAGTCATCCATGCCAACGACCACCCCTTTCCTGACCGACGTCAAGACGTTGCGCGAACGTGCGCGCAAGAATCTCGCCGACGGCGCCCTGACGCCCAACTACAAGGGCGATCCCAAGAAATCGATCGCGATTCTTCAGTCGGTCCTCGCCACCGAGATCGTCTGCGTACTGCGCTACACCATGCATTCGATCGCCGCGACCGGCATTTCCAGCGAGGGGGTCAAGGCTGAGTTCAAGGAGCACGCCGAGGAGGAGCGCGAGCATATGCTGGCGGTGGCCGAGCGGATCACCCAGCTGGGCGGCGAACCCAATTTCGACCCCGAAGGCCTCGCCACCCGCTCCGCCTCGCAATACGCCACCGGTCCCAATCTGGTGGACATGATCCGCGAGAATCTGATCGCCGAGCGGATCGCCGTGGAACACTACCGCGAGCTCGTCCGCTATTTCGCTGAGAACGACCCCACCACCAAGCGGATGATCGAATGGATCCTCAGCGTCGAGGAGGAGCACGCCGACGACATGCACGACCTGCTCGTCGCCCACGAGGGCCGTCCGACCTTGCCGAAATAGCGGCGCCCGCGCGTCGAGCCGGGGCGATGACCCACCCCTCCCGCCCCCGCGTCGTCATCGTGGGCGGGGGCTTCGGGGGGATGGACGTTGCGCGCGCACTCGCCCGCGCGCCGGTCGACGTCACGGTTGTGGACAAGGCCAACCACCACACCTTCCAGCCGTTGCTCTATCAGGTGGCCACCGCCGCCCTTTCCCCGGCGGACATCGCCTGGCCGATCCGGGCCTTGCTCGCCGGTCAGAAGAACGCGCGCACGGTGATGGCCGAGGTCACCGCCATCGACACCGACCGACGCGTAGTGAAAACCCGCCAGATAGACCTTCCGTACGATTGGCTGGTGATCGCCACCGGAGCGCGACCCTCCTATTTCGGCCATGACGCCTGGGCGCCCTTCGCCCCCGAGCTGAAGCGGATCGAGGACGCCACCGCCATCCGCCAGAAGCTGCTGACCGCCTTCGAGTACGCGGAGATCGCCGGGGATGACGCGCGACGCAGCGGGCTTTTGACCTTCGTCGTGGTCGGCGGCGGGGCCACCGGGGTGGAGATGGCCGGAGCCATCGCCGAAGTCGCCAAGAGCGCTCTTCCCCCCGATTTCGCGACCATCGATACCGGGGCCGCCCGCGTCATCCTGATCGAGGCGGGGCCACGGCTGTTGCCCACGTTCGCCGCGTCGCTCTCGGCCTATGCCGGACGGGCTCTCGCGAAGATGGGCGTCGAGGTAATGACCGGCGTGAAAGTCACCGGTTGCGACGCGGCGGGCGTGACCCTCGGCGACGCGCGGATCGCCGCCAGAACGATCATATGGGCCGCCGGGGTCCGCGCCTCGCCCGCCGCGAGGTGGCTGTCGGTCGAGGGCGACCGGGAAGGTCGGGTGCCCGTCTCTCCGGACCTCACGGTTCCCGGCCATCCCGAAGTTTTCGTGATCGGCGACACCGCCTCGATCCACGACGGCGCCGGCAAAGCGGTTCCGGGCCTCGCCGCGGCGGCCAAACAGATGGGCAAATATGCCGGCCGCGCCATATCCGCCCACGTGGCGGGAGCCGCGGCGCCCGACCCTTTCCGCTACCGCGACGAGGGAAGCCTGGCCGTGATCGGACGCAAGGCCGCCGTCGTCGATCTCGGCTGGTTGCGGCTGACCGGAGCGGTGGGCTGGCTGTTCTGGAGCGCCGTCCACATCTATTTCCTCATCGGTCTGCGAAACCGCGTGATCGTCGCGCTCACCTGGCTGTGGAGCTACGCGACCGGCAAGCGCGGCGCCTGGCTGATTCTGGGCGGGGAGCCGTCATAGTCAGGTCCTAGAGCCTGATGCGTTTGCACGGAACAGATGCAAGCGCTGAATCAGGCTCTGCACTCTTGAATCTAGAGCAAATTATCCCCGTTCAGATGATTCCATCTGAACGGGGTTTGCTCTAGCCCATGGCCTCGAGCACCCTGGCGACGACGCCTGTCATCTCCGCGATCTGGGCTTCCTCGACGATCAGAGGCGGCGACAGGGCGAGGGTGTCGCCGGTGACGCGCACCAGCAACCCGGCGTCGAAACAGGCGGCGAAGGCTTCCGCCCCACGGGCGCCGATCATCCCGTCGCGGGCCTCCAGCTCAATGCCGGCCAT
>JBDTKQ010000117.1:0-4544 GCA_039935235.1 Caulobacteraceae bacterium | reverse complement strand
TATGACGGTCAATATGTCGTCCTGTGCCCAGACCGCGACCTGATCGTGGTGCGCCACGGGGTGACGCCGGTAGAGCGGCAACCGGGCCTCAGGGCGTGGCTCGCCGATCTCGCCGCCGCCTTCGCCTGACCGCCATGGCCGCCGCGGGTCCCGAGATCGAGCGCCTGATCGCCCTCTTGTCAAAACTGCCCGGCCTCGGGCCGCGGTCGGCGCGGCGGGCGACTCTCGCCCTGGTCAAACAGCGCGAGCAGCTCCTCGCGCCACTGAGCGACGCCCTCGCCGACGCCGCCGCCAAGGTTCGCACGTGCCGTATCTGTGGCGCTCTCGACACCGCCGACCCGTGCACGATCTGTGCCGATCCCTCTCGCGATCAAACTCTCCTGTGCGTTGTCGAAGAGGTCGGGGCGTTGTGGGCCATGGAGCGCGCCGGGGCTTTTCGTGGTCGCTATCACGTGCTCGGCGGCCTCTTGTCGGCGCTCGACGGCGTCGGGCCGGGCGCGTTGGGGATCGACGCCCTGACCGAACGGGCGGCGGACGGCGTGGTCCGCGAGGCGATCCTCGCCCTGCCGGCCACGGTCGACGGCCAGACCACCGCCCACTATGTCGCCGACCGGATCGGAAGGACGGGGGTGGAGGTCACCATGCTGGCCCGCGGCGTGCCGGTCGGCGGCGAGCTCGACTGGCTCGACGACGGCACGATCGCCCAGGCCATGAGGGCCCGCCGGCCGGCGTTTCAATAATAGATCCAGGTGAACACGCGGAAGGTGTTGTTGTCCGAGGCGTTCCGGCCCAGCGCGTCATAGTTCGTCGCCGCGCCATCGAAGGTGAAATAGGCGGTGTACTGCACGCCCACCCTGACGTTGAACCGGGCGCCGAGCGGCGAGCCGCCGTCGCCGTACGGCGTGCCGTCGAGCTGCAGCACCACGCCGGAGCTATCGGGCCGAAGCCTTCGGTTCCCGGCGTAGAGCAATTCGTCGGGCGAGCCCCACAGGTCGAACACCTGAACCGAGGCGCCGACCTTGTCGCGCCAATACCAGGACGTATCGATGCGCACCTGCTGCAGGTCGCCGCCGTCCCTTGCCGCGAGGCCGAGGGCGCGAGACGCCTCGGGGTTGCGCCGCTCATAGGTGTAACGGCCGTTAATGGTGAAGACGTCCCGGTGTGGCGAGAAATACTGCCAGGAGGCATCCGCTCCCAGATCGGTGAAGTGGTCGGCGAGGCCGGTGGTCTCGTCCCGTCCGGGAAAGACGTTGGCGGCCAGGGCGAAGGCGCCGATCTCGAAATTCCGGTCGCCGAAGTTCTTTTGAAACGCGATCCGGCCATACGGCGCGACTCCGGCGATCTTGCCTGGATTAAGCGGGTCGCTCCCGGCGCGCCTCAGGAATCCCGCGCCCGGCGAGCGATAGCCGCCGACCTCCGCGTAGATGCGCGAGTCGATCCATACATAGCCACTGACCCCGAGAGTTTCCTGCGCCAGCCCCTCGATCAGGGGCGCGGTTCCCGGCGTGGGCGCGAGTTGCGAGGTCGTGTACGGAAAGCTCCAGGCGTAGAGGGTGTTGAAACCGTCCTGAACGGTGGGATTGTTGTTGAGATCGAGGCCCAGGACGAGGTCGGCCGCGCCGGCCTTGGCCGTCGTCACCGCCCGCACGTCCAGATTGTCCCAGGTGAAGGCGCGGGTGATTCCGTTGTAGGTGTTCTGGACGAAGGCTCCGAGATGGTGGCCGAGCCCACCGGCCAGAAACAGGCTGACCTGGTCGAGGGCGAAGTTGTCGTTGACCGTCGATGACGGCGCCGGAGCGGACTCCTGATCCTTCAGCGTCCGCACGTAGGAGGCGACCGCGAAGGCCGCGAGCGGCACGTTGAAGCCGACTGCCCGGGCGGTATAGCCATGCATCTTGAACTCGCGGCCAAACGGCGTGAGCTGCGGCCCGAGGCCGCCGATGTGGCAGGCCGAGCATGGCCGCCCGGTCTGGACCGCGAAGCTGGGCACCGCGTTCGCCGCCCCGGCGAACGCCACCGCAAAGGCCAGAATGGCGGCGCGCGCGAACGCCCGCGCAAATGCGGCGAGACTCATCGATTTCCCCCGTCGTGTTTTGGATTTGAACCCGATTCAGGCCTTGGGCGCGAAGAGACCGCACCACCCGGTCGGGCTGATCGGTCCCGCGACCAGCTTGCATGCCGCCGGCGGGCGCCAGTTGACGCACAGGTCGCACCGCTGGGCGCCCTTGGGCCTGGTCTGATAGCCGATGTCTCCCGGCGCGAGCAGCGGGCGGCCGGCGGCCGCCGCCGGGCGCGGGATCAATCCGACGCCGACCAGTCCGGCGACCGCGCCGAACGCCGCCGCCCGCCCGACAAGCCGCCGGCGCGATCGCGAAACGCGAACATTCTCCACTCGGGTCATCCGAAGTCTCCGATATTTGTTGCGATTGCCCGAGGGGCCGATGAGGACCCGCCGGCCGGCGTGAAGGGGCGTGCCGGCCGGCGGGCGCGCTTCAGGCGATCGACTGGGGACCGACCGCCTCGAGCGCCGGGAGACGGTCACGGCCGCGCCGCAAAACGGCGCCCATCCCCGCCAGGCCGACCAGCATCATCGCCCACGTCGCCGGCTCGGGAACCGGGGCGAGGCTGCCGAACAGGCCGTGGGCCTCGTCCTGAACGCCGGCGGTGAAATAGAGGGTGTCGGTGCGGCCCGCCCTCGCGCCATTGCCGGTGATCAGGCCCCACAGGTCGCCAAGCACGATCGGAGCCCCTTTGGCGTCGAGGAGATCGCCCTTGAAGGCCCCGGTGAGCGGATCGAAGGCGCCGATCGTGCCGTCGCCGAAATTGCCCACCAGAAGATCACCGGCCAGCGATCCGAAGCTCGCGGGCGCGATATCCAGTCCCCACGGCGAATTGATCGCTCCGCCCATGGAGACGAGTCGGCGGTTGAACGTCCCGTCGAGATTGAAGACATCGACATAGCCGTGACCGGGGCCGCTCACGTCGTCATGCTTGGCCGCGTTTTGCAGGGCGAAGGTGACGAAAAGCTCGCCACCCAGGATTTGGGTATTGAACGGGGCGTAGCCGGCGGCGACGCCCGGATCGGTGAAGGTTTTCACCTGGTTGAAGTGGTTGTCATAGACCTCGACGTCGCCGGCGCGGAAATTGGCCGCGTAGAGGAATTGGCCGCCGCCGCTCGAGCCGATCGCCAGACCCTTGTAGACGGCCCCCGCCCCACCGTTGGAATTGTCCACCGCGAGGATCGCGTTGGTGAAATTGAGGCTGGGGGCCCAGGCGGAGATGGTCCCATCCTCGGTGGCGAAGATGAACGACGTTGCTCCCGAGGCGCCGCCGGCGCTGACCCGAAAATCGCCGGCCACGCCGTTGAACACTTGGCCGGTGGGGGTTCCGGCGCCGCCGGCGCCGTTCGGCGGGGGAATGTTCACGGTGAGCGGGACCTTGCCGCCGGCCCCGTCGTAGAGGGTGGAGACGCCGCTGTTGTTGTCCGACACCCAGAACGGACCGGTGGGGGCGTAGGAAATCCCCCACGGGTTGATCAGGTTGGGATCGATGGTCGCGGCGGGCACGAAGCCGTCGGAGACGAGGTTGGTGACCCGAAAACGCTCGGCGTGGGCGGCTCCGGCCGTGGCCAGGGCCGCGAGCAGAGCGCCTCCGACGGCGGCGCGCCACGGAATCGAACGCGAGTGTGCGCAAGGCATGGTGTCTTCCCTCCAGGTTGTGGGCCGCGGGAGCGGCCCATGAGTGAAGGGTCAATGGCGAGCTGCCGCGCGCCGGTTCAATCGGAGGGTGGAGAGCGCGGGCCGGACGTCAAAAAAAGAAGCTTGCGCCGAGCGTCAGGGCGTTTCGCATCCGCGTCGAGCCGCCCAGATAGTCCTCGCCCGGGCGTGCGGCGGACGCCGTCAGGTCCAGCTCGCCGCCGGTGAATTCCGCCGCCACTCCAGCGCGCAGATCGACCTGCGCCCGCCGCGCGTCCGCGTCGCCCGGCCCGCCCGACGGCGAGAGGAGGCCGACGTGACCGAACAGGCGCAGGCGGGGAGCGAGGCGGCGGCTGGCGCTGAGATCGAGATAGAGGGCGTGGACGCCGGGGCGATAATAGTGCGGCGACCAGTAGATGTAGAGGCTGAGATCGCGCGCCCTCACGCCGGCATAGACTTCGGTCTCGCTGTAGCGGTAGGGGCGGTCGTAATACGCGACGATCTCCGCGTGGGAAACGCCGACGTCCCATGTCGCCCGGACCCCGGCCCGCCGGGCGAAGCCGGCGTATTCGGTATGGCCGAGGAGCCGGGGGCCGTAGCCGGCGGGAACCTCGCCCGTCGCCCCGATCCCGGCATAGGCCCCGGACCGGTCGTCCCACGCGAGGTTGACCGTCAGCGCCGGCTGCCCGTCGCTGAGCGAGATCCCGCGGTAGATGTCGTTCGACACGATCGAGGCGCTGGCCGCGATCTGGGCGCGGGACGGAGCGGCGCAAATCAGCGCCAGCGCCGTCAGCGCCGCCACGCCCGGCGGTCTCCTAACGGCGGACCGCCGTCGCGCTTTCGGCCGGT
>JBDTKQ010000116.1:0-8744 GCA_039935235.1 Caulobacteraceae bacterium | reverse complement strand
CGGGGCGGGGTCGTATAGAGCGCCTCCCCCGGATAGCTGGCCACCGCCGTGGGAACCTCGCCGGACCGGCCAAGGCCGCCGGGTTGAAAATCCACATCGACGGGGCGCGGCTGGCCAACGCCGCGGCCGCCGGTTTCGACCCGAAGTTCCTGGGAAGGATGGGCGCGAATGTCGTGGTTCTCGGTGGAACCAAGGCCGGATCCACGCCGACCGAAGCCATCGTGCTGATCGACAAGGCGCTCGAACGCCACTTCGGCGCGCGGCTCAAGCACGGCGGCCAGTTGATCTCCAAGGCGCGGTTCCTCGCCGCCCCATGGGTGGGAATGTTGGAGGGCGGCGCCTGGAGCGGGCGCGCGGCGCACGCCAACGCCATGGCCGCGCGGCTCGCGCGGCTCATGCCCTTCCCGGTCGTCCACCCGGTCGAGGCCAACGCCGTTTTCGTGGCCATGGACGAGGCGGCGCTTGGGCGTCTGCGCGAGGCCGGATGGTTCGTCTACCGCTTCATCGACGGGACGGTGCGGTTCATGTGCTCGTGGGCGACGTCGGCGGAGGCGGTCGACGAAATCGGCGAAGCCCTCAAACAGGTCGCCTGACGGGAAATCTCGCCACCGCGTAGATCGCCACGCCGATGGCGATCAGCACGCCCGACGAAACCACCAGCTTGACCAGCGCGGCCACCTTGTCCGTCGCCTCGGAACTGGGCACGAGGGTGCAGGCCACCGCGCTCAAGGTCACCGCCAAACCGACCGCGCCGACGATGCGGCCGACCGCGGGACCGCCGGGAACCGTCCACTCGCCCGGCGTCACCGGCCGCCCCTGAAGTTTCAGGAAGACGACGAAAAGGAAGACGAACGGCAGGGTGAACGACAGCACGCTCATGGACACCAGGAAGTCATAGGCGCCCTTGACCGTGGCGCCGGCCTGGCCGAGCAGCACCAGAAGGACAACCGCGGCCGTCTGCACGAGGATTGCCGCCACCGGCGCCCCGGTCCTGGCGCCGCGGTGGCCGAAAGCGGCGGGAAGATAGCGGTCCACTCCAACCACGAAAGGGAGCCGCGCCGCCACCCCGAACCAGGCGCTGTAACCGCCGAGGAGGGAGAGGGCCAGGAGGGCGAGGGCCGCCGGCGCGAGCGCGCCGAGACCCAGACTCGTGAGACTGAGGGCCAAGGCGTCGGGGACGCCGGAAAGCCGCGAGGCCTCCGCCGGCCGAAGGATCGCCAGAATGGCGAGGGTTCCCGACACATAGGCCGCGACCAGCACCACCGCGACCACGGCGAGCACGCGCAGAATCTGCCGCACGCCGCCCCTCACGTCGTTTCGCAGCCACGCAAGCGCTTCGGGGCCTCCGAAGGCGAAGACCATCGACGCCCACAGCGCCGCGCCGTCGGCGTCGAGCGGCGGCGCATATGAGGCATGGGCGAAGTCGGTGGCCGGACCATGCCGAAACGCGAGAGCGCCGCCGGCGACGACGAGGGCCGCCAGAAGAACGCCGGTGGCCGCCGCGCCGAAACTCGCCAACCATTTGCCGGCGCCGAGGCCGAACAGATGGAGCACCGTCACCAGGCCGGCGATCCCCAGCGCCACGGCCACGAACACCGCCGGGTCTCTGACCCTCTCGATCGCGGCCGGCCCCGCCGCCATCGCCAGGGCGTTGACGATGAAATACAAAAGACCGCTGAAAAACGGCAGGTTGCTCACCCAATAAAGCCATCCGGAGAGAAAGCCCGGGAAGGGACCCAGCGTGTCGCGAGTCCAGGTATAGAGGCCGCCGTCGCCCGGGAACCGGCTGGTGAGTTCCGCCGAAACGATGACCAGCGGGACCATGTAGCCGATCATCGCCAGCCCCCACAGCGGCAGCGACGCCGGCCCCGCCGCCGCCGCCGTGGCGATCCAGCGAATCGACAGGGTCATGGCCACCGCATAGAGGGCCAGGTCGCCGAAACGCAGGCTGCGTGGCGTCACCTCAGGCGTCCGCCATCGTCGTCGACGTCGTCCGCCACTTGCCGTCGAGCCAGTCGACGATCTCTTGGGCGCCGTCGTGATCGATCCCGGCGTAGCGGTCCCGCAGCCGACCGACGGCCTCGCCCATCCGCTCGAGCCCGGTATCCTGAAACAGGGTGATATGGCGCCCCACCATGGCCGCCAGCCGCGGTCCGAGCACCGCCTCGGCCGCCTCCACGAATGCCGCGCCATAGGCGTACCGGTCGCCTTCACGATAGCTCGCCGCGAGGGTCAGCGCCGGAATTCGGGTGAGGATTGGCTGGAGCGCCGGATTGATCGCGTGGCCGGCGAGGAGGCCGCCGACCCTCGCCGGGCGACCGGTGAAGGCCCGCAAATGAAGATACGGCGACATGGCCGGCCCGTCGTTCACCGGATAATTGTCCCAAAACAGCGGCTTGCGCCGGAGTTGGCCGGCGACCCGCTCGAGGTGGGCCGCGCCGAACTCGCGCGAGCAAACCTCCTCGCCGGTCCAGAAGACCTCGATTTTCCGGTCGAGGGCGGCGCCGAATTCCTCAAGGAAGCGCGGCGGCCGCGCGCCGAATACCCGATCGAGAACCGGATCGTCGCTGTAGTAGGTCGGGCAGACGATCACGCGCGTGGCTTTGGTGCGCCCGGCGATCCAGTGAACGATGTCCGTCTGGATCCGCGCCAGCCCGTCGATATCGCCGCGCATGTCGTCGAACAGGATGGCCAGATCGTCCAGGCCTATGGCGTCGAGGGTCGCCAGCTTGCGCCCGAGGTCGGCCTTCACCCCGGCGTCGAAGCTTCGGTAGATTTCGAACGGGCTGAGGCCCACGCCGAAGCGGACCGCCCGCCCGCGGCAATCGGCCGAGAACGCCGCGATGGCCTCGGCCGTCTCCACCGGATGCTCCTCGCGCCAGCGTTTGCGCAGGAACGGATCGGCCTTGGGCGCATAGATGAAGAAGCGGTAGCCGTGCCGGCTGAGAAAGGCGGCGGTGTCCCGTCGCGCGGCCCACGTCCACGAGAGGCCGTAATAACCCTCGATCACCCCCAGATCGACGGTCACGCGCTCGAGGTTTCCACCCGTGCGGCGAGCCACTCTTCGATCGAGGCGAGCACGTGAACGGCCGGTTGGAAACCCCGCGCGATCATGGCCCAGGTCGCGTCGGGGTTGGGGCCGACGATCAGGGTCGGAAAACCGGTGACCCCCGCGCCTTGGCTTATCGCGTAGTCCCGCCAGGTCTCGCGCTTCAAATCTTCATCCGCCAGTTCGACGCGAAACGTGGCCTTCTCCAGGCCCAGTTCGCCGGCGAGGTCGGCGAGCACCTCCGGATCGACCACGTCCCGCCCCTCGAGGTAGAACGCCCGGTGCGCCGCGCGCAGATAGGCGAGGCCCATGGCCGGCCCGCGCCGCCGGGCCAGAACCACCGCGCGCGCGGCGGGATCCGTGTCGTAAACAAAGCCCTCGCGATCGATCGGGCTGGCGCCGAACGGTTGTCCCGATGCCTCGGTGACATGGCGCCAATGGTCCCGCACGTCGCCCCGCGCCTTGGCCGTCATCGCCTCGGCGGTCCCCGGGCGAAGGCCGCCCATCACCAGCCGGATCGGCAAGCGTTCGCCCTTCAGCGCGACGATAGCCTCGATCACAGGGGAAAATCCCCAGCACCACGAGCACATGGGATCGGCGAAATAGATCAGATGCGGGCAGTCCATGGCGGGCCTCTATATTCCTGTGACCCGGCGGAGAACCGATTGGGATGCTCGGTTTCCCCGCGTTGTCACCGGCGGCTATATGAGGTTATGTGAAAGGCGAGTCGTCCCAAGGGTCCCAAAGGAGTTTCGAAAATGTCCCGAATGCTCGCCGTCGCGGCCGTCGCGGCCCTCATCCTTTCTCCTGCCGGGGCGGTCGAGGCGAAAGGCTGCATCGCCGGCGCAGCGGCCGGGGGTGTCGCGGGCCACTTCGCCCACCATCCGATCCTGGGCGCGGTCGCCGGATGCGCGATCGGTCACCACATCGCCCATCGCCACGACCGGGAACTCAGAGAGCAGCAGCGCGCCCAGCACGGCCACTAGGCCGCCCGGGCCTCCGGAAAAATCCGCAGGAAATTCTCGGCGTAGAAACGGTCCCTCGTACGCGGCGCCCGCTCGCCGAGCGCGGCCTCGAACCTCGCGATCGGGTTTCGGCCGCCTTCGACATGGGGATAGTCGCTGGAAAATAGGTAGAGGTCGTCTCCCGACTGATCGATCAGATCGCCCACGGCCTCAAAGACGAAAGGGGTGAAGGCCATCTGCCCGCGCAATTGCTCCGAGGGCGTGCGGGTAAAGGCGGCGAGATTTTGGTCCACCCGGCTCCAGTGTTTGGCCACCCAGTCCAGCCGCGTGAGCATGGACGGAACCCAGCCGGCGCCCAGCTCCACGCTCGCGCCGCGCAGCTTGGGAAATCGTTCGAAAATCCCGTCGATGACCATCATGGTGAGGAAGGTTTCCGGTCCCTGATGCAGCACCGCGGCGTCGCGGGTGCGCAGGTTCTCGCCGCCGCCCATCCAGTCGCGCGTCGCCGGCCGGCCTGTATTCGCCCACGGCTTGGCCAGTTGCAGGGGCGCGCCGCCGACGTGGAGCACGAAGGGGACCCCCGCCTCCGCCAGACGCGCCCAGAACGCGTCGAGATCGATGTGGGTCGGCGACCGGTCGCCGCAATAGCGGTGAGGGACCCAGATGGCGGACAGCCCCGCGGCGAGGCACCAGTCCAGTTCGGCGAGGGCCAGTGGCGCGTCGTCGAGGGGAACGATACCCACCCCCATCAGCCGCGCATCCCCGTCGCAAAAGGCGGCCATGTGCCGGTTGTGCGCCCGCGCGGCGCCATAGCGCAGGCGGGGATCGAGCTTGGTGCTCGGATTGAACGGCATGGCCACGCTGTGGGTGGCGAAGACCAGCTGGCGCTTGAATCCCAGCATGTCGAGGGCTTGCGTCCGATCTGCCGCGTCGAAGGCCCCGAGGGCCTGGATCTCCTTGGATTTCTCGATCAGCGTATCGCCCATGGCGACAAGTTCGGCGCGGTGGGCGTCGCTGTGGCGCCCGCCTTGGGCGACGATCGCGGCGACCTCCTCGTCGGTGACCAGCGAGGCGCTGTAGCTGACCTCGGGGATCTCCGATCGGATCGCCGGATCGGCGTATTTCCTGAGAAAATCGGGTAGCTCCATGATGTGGCTGTCGGCGTCGTAAAAGGCGCGGTGAGCCGGAGCATAGGTCATCGTCGGTTCCTTCCGAAGGGATCGCGGGAGAATATGCCGCCGCCGTCCGACCTTGTCACGCCTCGCCGTAGACGGCTTTCTTCCAGAGCTCCAGGCGCCCCGCCGCCTCGTCCGCCCCCATGGCGGGCTCGAAGGTGCGCCCATAGCGGGTGAAGGCGGCGGTTTCGGCGGCGGTAAGAAGGCCCACGCCGCGTCCCGCGCACATCGCCGCCCCGCAGGCGGTGGCTTCCAAATGGGCGTGACGCCGCACCGCCAGGCCAAGGAGATCGGCCTGCATCTGCAGAAGGCCATCGCTTGCCGCGAGACCGCCGTCCACGGGGAGGAAGGCCGGCGGCGGAAAACCGGTGAGACCGCGGACATGGTCGAACACCTCGCGCACACGGAACGCCACCCCCTCCATCGCCGCCCGGGCGATCTCGCCGCGCCCCGTGGCGGCGGTGAGGCCGGCAAATGTCGCCCGCCGCGTCGGATCGCCGTACGGCGGGCCGAGGCCGTTCAGCGCCGGAAGGAACGCGGCGCCGCCCGCGTCCGCCACCGCGCCGACCAAGGCTTCGACGCGCCCGTGACCGCCGAGGCGAAAGGTCTCGCGCACCCAGTCGAGCGCCGCTCCGGCCGAAAGCACCATGCCTTCGAGGCAGAACAGCGTCTCGCCCTCCACGTGCGAGAGGACGAACGGCGGTGCGGTCGCGCTTTTGTAGATGAAGCCGGCGCCCGTGCCGACGTCGAGGGTGGCCGAGGTGCCATAGCTGAGCTTCATCGCTCCGACCGTCTCGCCGCCGTGAGCGATCAGCGAGGCCTGTTGGTCGGCGATGTCCGCGGCGATCGGGACCCGCGCACCGATCGCCGAGGTCGCGCTCTCGGCCAGCGGGCCGCGCGTGTCCACCAACGTGGGGAACATCCCCTCGTCGAGGCCCTGCAGCGCGATCAGGCCTGGGTTCCACCCCAAGCTCGACAGGTCGAGATATCCCGTCGGCCACGCCTGGCTCCGGTCGGTCAGGTGGACGGCGCCTCCGGTCAACCGCCAGATCAGGAAGGAATCGATGTTGCCCCACGCGAAGCGCCGACGGTCGCCCTCGACCGCGGCGAGCATGGCTTCGAGCTTGGTCGCGGCCTGAAGCGACACCAGCGGATAGCCCGCCTCGCGCAACGCCGCGGCCCTCGCCTCGCCCCGCCGGTCGCTCCACACCACCAGCGGCGAGAGCGGCCGCCCGCTCGCCCTGTCCCAGATCACCGCGCTCGTTCGCTGGGTGGTCACCCCGATGGCGGCGAGGTCGTGGGCCGTTCGGTTCGCGCCGGCCAGAACGCGCGCGATGAGCCGCCGTATCGTGCGCCAGATCGCCACGGCATCCTGTTCCACTCGTCCCGGAGCCGGAGAGACCGAGCGGACCGGCGCCCGGGCGAGGCCGGCCATCGTTCCCGCCGGGGTGAACAGCGCCGCCCGCGCGGTGGTGGTGCCGACATCGATGGCGAGGATCAGCTCAGGCATCGGGGAGGAGCGCGCCGGGGTTCATCGTTCCCGCCGGATCGATCGCGCCCTTCAGAGCGCGCAGCAGGGAAACCCCCGTCGCCCCGATCTCCCGCTCCAGCCACCCACGTCGCACCCGTCCGATTCCGTGATGGTGGGCGAGGCTGCCGCCATGGGCGCCGGTCGCCTCCATGATCCGTCGCCAGCAATCGATGTATGCCGCCTCCATGGTTTCGGGGCCGGCGGTCTGGACGGCGAAGGTGAAGTAAAGGTTGAGGCCGCTGCGATAGACGTGAGAGCTGTGAGCGGAGGCGGCGAGGCAGCCGTCCACCGCCTTGAGACTGGCGACGGCTTGGTCGTAGACGGCGGCGATCTTGTCCCAGGCGGCCGAGATTTCGACGGTATCCGCGACGATCCCGCGCGAGAGTATCTGGTCCCATCCCGGCACATGGTTGCGGTTGGCCAGCCAGCGGTCGACGATGTCCGCAGGCGCGGTCGCAACCCCAAAGCGTTCGGCGATGGCGCCCACGGCGGCGGTTTCGGCGGCCACCAGAGCCGCCGGGCCCTCGTGGACCATCACGATCAGACAGGCCGTCGCCCTCTCGTCGAGACGGCGACTCTCGCGCTCGTCGTACTGGCGCATCACCGGCGGGTGCCAGCCGGACTGGACGATCTCTCGCTGGAAATCGAAGCCGGCGCGCATGTCGGAGGCCTCGAAGGCCGAGTGCGCCCGGGTCTCGCATGCCCGGCGAAGAGAAAGGGTGACGCCGGTAATCACCCCCAGAGTCCCCTCCGACCCCATCATGAGATGACGCAAGTCCGGTCCCGCCGAAGCGCGGGGTCCCTTGCCGAGTACCACCAGGTCGCCGTTCGGCAAGACCGCCTCGATCGTATGGACGATGTCCTCGATATTGCCGTAGGCGGTGGAAAATTGCCCCGACGCCCGGGTGGCGATCCAGCCGCCCACCGTGCTCACCGCCACCGATTGCGGCCAGTGGCCGATGGTGAGGCCCCGCGCGGCGACCGCCGTCTCCGCCTCCAGTCCGTTGAGACCGGCATCGAAACTGGCAAGCAAATTCACCGGATCGATCGCGCGCACCGCGGTCATCGCGCCCATATCGAGGATGACCGCGTCGGCACTCGCGATCACCCCGCCGACGACTCCGCTGCCCAGTCCAAAGGGGATGACGGGCGCGCCACGCTCGGCGGCGATGCGCAGCACCGACTGGACGTCGGCGACGCTTCGCGGCCGCACGATGCACGCCGGCCTCGGCGCCGGCCGGCCGCAAAGATCGCGCACATGGCTGACCATCCAGTAGTCGTGGCGGCGGGCGTCCCGCGCCGCCTCACCGGTCTCGACCCTTGCTTCGCCGAGGGCCGCGCGCAGCGCCTCACCCACCGTCTCGCTCATTGCCCGGTGTCTCCATGAATATCGGTCATCGTCCGTAAACGGATGGTTCGGCATCGCTCGATCTCGTCGGCGGTACGCTCGGCGGTCCAGCCGAGCAGGGGGGCCATGGCCCCGGCGGCGGCGGCGAGCGCGCTCATGCCGCCATCGATGGCGAACCACGCCCGCGCGCTGCGCCGGACCCAATAGTCCTCGAGCGTCACGGCCCCCTCGGCGAGGACCGCGCGGGCGGCCTGCGCCCCCGGTCCGCCGGCGATCGCCGAAAGGTCGGACGCCGCGTCGCCGCCGATCAGAGCCTCGTCGGCGGTGCGGCAGGGCGCGTGGGGGCGGCCGAGCGCGGTCTCCACGTGATCGACCACTCGCTCGGCCATCCGGCGATAGGCGGTGAGCTTGCCGCCGGCGATGGACAGGACCCCCGCCGGACCGGTCCACAGTTCGTCGTGCCGGGAGATGTCGGAGGGCGATTTTCCGGCCTGGGCCACCAGCGGCCGCACCCCCGACCAGGCCGAAACGATGTCCGCCGGCGCCAAGGGCGGGCTGCAAAACCGCGCCGCCGACGCGCTCAGCAGATAGGCGACGTCGGCGGCCGTGACCGGCGGCCACGCCTCCGCTCGCGGATGAAAGGTGTCGGTGGTGCCGAGATACATGACCTCGCCGC
>JBDTKQ010000115.1:0-11901 GCA_039935235.1 Caulobacteraceae bacterium | reverse complement strand
CGATGCGGCGGCACGGTGTATTCCTGCTGCCGCGCGAGGGGGTCCTCGTCGACGATCTCTCCCACGGTCATCCGCTCCGGGAACGAATCCATCAGCGTCCGCAGCCGCCCAAGAAACGCGAGCGCCTCGGGCCGCGAGCGATCCTGAAGATGAAGCTGGAACCGCGTGGGCGTCGCCGGCGGTCGCCCGTACGGCGCCGCGGGATTGTCCCGCAGTTGACTATCCTGAAAGATGAAATTGATCACGTCGAGGCGAAACCCGTCCACCCCGCGCTCCAGCCAGAAGCGCCCGGCGTCGAGGATCGCGTCCTGAACCGCCGGGTTCCAGTAGTTGAGGTCCGGCTGTTCGATCAGAAAATTGTGCAGATAATATTGCCGCCGGCGGGGCTCCCACGTCCACGAGGGGCCGCCGAAAACCGCCTGCCAGTTGTTGGGCGGCGATCCGTCCGCCCGCGCTTCCGCCCACACATACCAGTCCGCCTTGTCCGCCTCCCTCGAGGCTGCGCTGTCGATGAACCACGGATGCTTGTTGGAGGTGTGCGACCACACCTGGTCGATGATCACCTTGAGGCCGAGTTCATGGGCCTTCGTCAGCAGGTCATCGAAATCCGCCAGCGTTCCGAACAGGGGATCGACGCCGCGATAGTCGCTCACGTCATAGCCAAAGTCCTTCATCGGCGAGGTGAAGAACGGCGAGAGCCAGATCCCGTCCACGCCGAGCGAGGCGATATAGGGCAGCTTCCCGGCGATCCCCCTCAGATCGCCCACCCCGTCCCCGTCGCTGTCGCGGAAACTGCGCGGATAGACCTGGTAGATCACCGCGCCGCGCCACCAGGTCTCGCGGGGGGTCGTGTTCATCGGTCAGCCCCGTCGCAACGCCATGCCGTAGTCGCCGGAAGGATGCGCGCCTCGGTCATCGACCGATCATCCCGCCGTTTGGCGAAGGGTCAAGACCCCTGGCTCCCGCGGGTCGCCACGGTCGGGGAACGTAGTAAGACCCGCGACCATGGAAATCCGCGCCGCCCTCTCCACCGACGCCGCCGCCATCGCCGTCCTGCTCCGGCGGTCGATCGCCGCGCTGTGCGTGGCCGATCACCGGAACGATCCGGCGATCCTCGCGCCGTGGCTGGCCAACAAGACGGCGCGGACTGTCGCGCGCTGGATCGCCGATCCGGCCAACACCCTCCTCGTCGCCGCCGATGGCGCGGCCATCCTTTCGGCGGGATGCGTCACCTCCGCGGGTGAGGTGACCCTGAACTATGTCTCGCCCGACGCGCGGTTTTCAGGGGTGAGCCGGGCGACGATGGGCGCCCTTGAGGCCGCCGCCCGCGCGCGCGGCCACACCCGATGCGGGCTCGAGAGCACCGCGACGGCCCACCGTTTCTATCGGGCGCTCGGCTATGTCGACACCGGCCCTCCCAAAGAGAAACACGGCATGGCGACCTTCCCGATGATGCGCCGTCTCGCTTGAGCGCCCTTGCCTTCCGAAGCGGAAAGCTATCGACAAGGCCCGCGAGACCGCAAAGGAAAACCGCATGGACAGGGTGCTCCCCCAACCGACCCCCGAAACCCTTCATTTCTGGGAAGGCTGCAAGGTCGGCGAGCTTCGGCTGCAACGCTGTCTCGAATGCCGGGGGGCCTATTTTCCGCCGCGGCCGTTTTGTCCGGTGTGCGGCGCGCGCGAGGTCGAGGTGTTCGCCGCCAGCGGGCGGGCCAGCCTCTACAGCTATGTGATCGCCCACCGCCCGCGGCCGGACATGGGAACGGCGCCGCACTCGATCGCCGTGGTCGCCCTCGAGGAAGGCCCCCGGATGATGACCAATATCGTCGACTGCCCGCAAACCCCCGAGGCCCTCGTCCTCGACATGCCGGTGGCGGTGAGATTCGAGACCTTCGGCGAGATCGCCCTGCCTTTCTTCGCGCCGACGGGAGCCTGAGCCGATGAGACCCCGCGACATCGCCGTGATCGGCGCCGCCGAAACCACCCGCCTTGGCAAGATCCCGGAGCTGTCGGTCATCGGCCTTCACGCCGACGCGGCCCTCAACGCCCTGGCCGATTGCGGCCTGAAACCCTCGGACATCGACGGGGTGGCCACGGCCGGCGAGAGCCCCACCGCCATCGCCCACTATCTGGGTATCACCCCAACCTGGGTGGACGGGACCAGCGTCGGCGGCTGCTCCTTCATGCTCCATGTGCGCCACGCCGCCGCCGCCATCGCAGGGGGCCTTTGCTCCACGGTTCTGATCACCCACGGCGAGAGCGGGCGATCGCGGGTCGGCGCCGGCCGCGGGGGATTCGGCCGGTCTGCCTCCAGCCTCATGGGGCAGTTCGAAATGCCCTTCGGCGTCACCTCCCCGCCCACCATGTTCACCATTCCGGCCCTGCGCTACATGAAGACCTACGGGGTCACGGAGGCGGATCTCGCCTGGGTCGCGGTGATCCAGCGCGAGTGGGCGGCGATGAATCCGCGCGCCAGCCATCGCGATCCGATCACGGTCGACGACGTGCTGAACTCGGACATGATCGCCTGGCCGTTTCGCAAGCTGATGTGCTGCCTGGTCACCGACGGCGGCGGCGCCCTGGTCCTCGCCTCCGCCGAGCGCGCCCGCGATTTTCCCGGGCAGCCGGTCTACATCCTTGGGACCGGCGAGAGCGTGGAGACCCCGCTGATCAGCCAGATGGAGGATTTCACCAGTTCCAAAGCCTTCCGTGTCTCAGGGAAGAAGGCCTTCGCCGAGGCGGGGATTTCCCACGCCGAGGTCGATCATCTGATGATCTACGACGCCTTCGCCCACCTGCCGCTCTACGGCCTCGAGGATCTCGGATTCTGCAAGCCGGGCGAGGCGGCGGCTTTCATCCGTGAACGCAATACCGCGCCCGGTGGTGTCCTCCCCCTCAACACCAACGGCGGGGGCCTGTCCTATATGCATTCGGGGATGTACGGCATGTACGCCCTGCAGGAGAGCGTGCGCCAGATGCGCGGGATCGCCCCGGCGCAGGTTCAGGGCGCCAGGGTCGCCGTCAGTCACGGCGTCGGCGGCATGTTCGGCGCGGCCGGCACCATCATTTTCGGCAACGAGGCCTGAGCCATGATCACCCTCTACGAGCACCCCCTCTCGCCCTATGCCCAGAAGGTGAAGATCGCCCTGCGGGAAAAGGGCGTGGCCTTCACCCTCGCCTTGCCTGACGGCATGGGGTCCGGCGGCGCGGCGGGCGACTTCATCGAGGGAAATCCCCGCGCCGAGGTTCCCTTCCTCGTCGACGGGGCGGCGCGGGTGTTCGATTCGACGATCATCCTCGAATATGTCGAGGACCGCTGGCCGACGCCGCCGCTGCTTCCCGCCGAGCCCGCCGCGCGCGCCCGGGCGCGCGCCGTCGAGGAGGTGATGGACACCCATTTCGAGGCGGTGAACTGGGGCATGGGCGAACTCGACTGGTTTCGCCGCGCCGAGGGTCGACTGGCGGAGACCCTGAAAGCCGCCGCCGCCCGGCAGACGCGCGGCTTTTTCTCATGGCTGGAACGCGAGCTCGGCGCCCGCGACTGGTTCAACGGCGAGACCTTCGGCCGGGCGGATCTCAGCGTCGCCCCCTTCGTCGCGACGGCGATCGGCGTCGGTCATGGGCCGCGGGCGGCCTCGCCTCTCGCGGCGTGGATGGAACGGGCCATGGCGCGGCCGTCGGTCTCCACCACCATCGGCGAGGCGCGCGCCTTCGACATCGGCGACAGCAATCTGCCCGAGGCGCTGGCCACCGGAGCGTTCAAGCGCGAATACCGCGATCACCGCCTCGAATGGATGATCAAGTCCGGCGGCCTCGAGGTGGTCGTCGCCGGCCTCGCCGCCGGCAATATCCGCTTCGCGCCCGATTTCCGCTGACACCTCTCCAGCGAGGGGAGACGTGACCTACCGCGCCGCCGCCGGCAGGCTCACCGTCACATTGGGCATGCGGGAATTGAGCTGGGTGATCACCTCCGGGGTGAGGTCCATCGCCGGGTTCGAGCCGTAGGAGGTCCCGCGCTCGAAGACCACGCTGCACCGGTGGCTGGTGGCCAGCGGCGGCAGAATGGTGTTGATCTCCGCCTCGATCTTGCCCACCGCCGCGGCCTGGGCGTCGCCGAGCTGCTTGTTCTTGGCCTTGACCGTCTGCTGAAAGTTCTGGACCCTCTGGTTGAGCGCCGCCGCCCGCTGCTGCAGGGTGGCCGGCGCCAAGGTCGCGGCCTGGCCGCGCAGCGTCTGCTCTTCGGCCTTGATCGCATTCTGCTCTGGACCGAGGGAGGCGGTGCTCGTCTGGGTGAGGGTCTGGAGCTGGCGAATCGCCGAGGCCCCAGCGGTCGAGGTGGTGACCGCCTGTTCGCGGCCGAACAGGCACACGCCGGCGATCGGCGGACCCCATGTCACCGCCGGCGCCGTCTGCGACAGGGCCGGGCCGGCCGCCGCGGCCATCGCCGCCGCCAGAACCGTTATCGAAACTCGTCCGCGCATGTGTTGAAAACCTTTTTCCTGCTCAGGGGTTAAAGCCCGCGTGGTGCCCCAGGTCGGACTCGAACCAACACGTCCTCGCGGACAACAGATTTTGAGTCTGCCGCGTCTACCATTTCGCCACTGGGGCGGCGGCCGACGGTCTAGCAACCGCCGCCGCCACTCACAAGCGCGGCCGCGGCGGCGCCGGTCTGGACGGCTTGACTGCGGCATCCCTTTTCGCGAAGCGTCCGCGCAGGTCCATCACCCCACGGAGACCCCCATGCCCAAGACGTTCGACGCCCAATCCACCACCGACGAGGTCCTCGCCGGCGTCGACCTCGCGGGCAAGCGGGTCCTGGTCACGGGGGCCTCCGCCGGGCTGGGGGTAGAGACCGCTCGCGCGCTCGCCGCCCGCGGCGCCCAGGTGGTCGGCGCGGTGCGCGATCTGGACAAGGGCCGGGCGGCCACCGCGTCGGTGCGCGAACAGGCGGCGAAGGGCGGAGGGATCGAACTGGTCGAGCTGGACCTCGCCTCCCTCGCCAGCGTGCGGGCGTGCGCCGACGCGCTTCTCGCCGACGGCCGGCCCTTCGATCTGGTGATCGCCAACGCCGGGGTCATGGCCTGTCCCCAGGGCGAGACCGCCGACGGCTTCGAGACCCAGTTCGGCACCAATCATCTGGGGCATTTCGTCTTGGTCAACCGCATCGCCGCGCTGATGAAGCCCGGCGCGCGGCTCGTGGCGCTCTCCTCCTCCGGCCACCGGCTCAGCGATGTGAACCTCGAGGACCCCAATTTCGAACGCACGGACTATACCCCGTTCGGCGCCTATGGCCGCTCCAAGAGCGCCAACGCCCTCTTCGCCGTGGAGTTCGACCGGCGGCACAAGGCGCGCGGCGTGCGGGCGGCGGCGGTCCATCCAGGCGGCATCCAGACCGAACTCGGCCGCCATCTCACGGCGGAGGCCATCGCCCAGCTCGTGGCCGCCGCCGCCGCCGCCGGCGATGGCGGCGGCGGCTTCCGCTGGAAAACCATCCCTCAAGGGGCGGCGACCTCGGTGTGGGCCGGCGTCGTGGCGCCCGCCGAAACCGTCGGCGGCCGCTATTGCGAGGACTGCCACGTCGCCGAGGCCAGCGACGATCCCGCCGCCCGCACAGGGGTGCGCGCCTATGTCCTCGATCCCGAACACGCCAGGGCCTTGTGGGCGAAAAGCGAGGAGATGGTCGGGGAGACGTTCTGAGGCGAGGAGTCGCGGCGCCCGACGGTCGGAGCCTACATGTAGGGCTTCCACATCATCATCCACGCTCCGGCGACGCCGACGCCCGTGGCGAGGGTGAGCACAAGGAGGGCGCCGGCCATGGCGGTTTTCGCCAGATCGCCGCCGCGGTCCCTCACCCGCAGGTAGATTTCCAGGATCGCCAGCGGGACGAGGAAGACGGCGAAACCCAGGGCGATATCGAACGGGCCGTCCATATGCTTGCCGATGCCGACCGGCCCCTGGTTGACGAGGATCCACAGCATGTAGCCGATCCGCTGAAACCACACGCCGCTGACCACCAGAAAGGTGCGCAGCGCCCAGCGGCGGTGGGCGGCGATCCGACCGGCCATGGCGTGGCGCAGGGCCATGGCCGCGCAGCCCATGATCAGGAGCGCGAGGATCGAGCTGCTCGCCGCGCCCCACCACGTCAGCCATGTCCCGCGCACCCACACCATCCACAGGCCGCCAAGCGCCATGACAAAGGCGGTCGCGATGTAGAAGCGGCCGTTCCAGCGATGAAAGGCCGGCGCCACCTTGCGGATCGCCGGAACCAGCTGGAGGGCGCCGCTGGTGGTGATCAGGGCGGCGACCAGCACATGGACGGCGAAGAAGCCGTTGCCCACGTGGTCGCCGGGAACATAACCGGTGATCAGATCCCGGCGGTTCCACGCCGCGAAATGGCCGGCGAGGGTGGGCCGCCAGTAGAAGGAGGCGATATAGGCGACGAAAATCCACTGACCGGCGACCGCGACCAGATACCAAAGCGCGCTCGCCCCCCTCAGCGCCGCCGCGCCGCCGCCGGCCTTGCGCGCGAAATCGGCGCCCGATGCGATCGCGGTCATGGTCTCTGCCCTCCCGAAACGTTCAGGTCAGACCGGTTCGCGGCGGCGGCGGAGCCAGACGGCGGCGGCAAGGAAGGCGGCGGCCACGATCACCCCGATCCACACCGCCGGCGCGCTGACGAACGCCGCCGGATCGGGCCGCGGCAACCCGTTCAGCGGGTCGCCGCCCTGGGCGAAAGCTTGCGAGAAGCCACCGGTCAGCCGGCTGCCGAGCAAGGACGACAGGTGCGATGTGCCCAGGGTGATCCGCTCGGCGAGGCTCAGGCCGAGCGGGGCCAGGACGGCCCACAGGAACGGCGCCTTCCGCGCCCAGCCGGACACCAGGATCAACCAGGCGTAGAGGGGGGCGAACCACACCGAGAGGGTCGCCAGACCCCAGAGCAGGACCCACCATCCCTGTGGGGAAGCCTCCTTCGCCCACAAGGCTGTGGCGTCCATCCCGTGCGCCGCGAGCGCGCCGGTCCCCAGAAGGAGCATGCACAGCTGCACGGCGAAGATCGCCGCGAAGGCGATTGCCGGGAGCACGACCAGGGGGATCGCCGCCTTGGCCGCGACGGTCGTTAAATCCGACACTGGCAGCGACTTCCAGAACAGGATCGAGCGGTCGCGGCGCTCGTTGTGCAAGGCGCCTAGGCAATAGAAGATCGCGACGATGAAGGCCGTCACCATGATGGCGATGGCGGCGATGTTGTAGGGTTGGTCGAGCACCGCGGCGTGCACGGTCCCGTTCATTTCGGTGACGGCGCGCGCCCGCATCGGCAAACCCGTCAGGCCGATGAGATAGCCGAAGAAAACGACCCCGCCGGCGATGAGCGGCGCGATGTAGAGCGAATGATGCTCCCACAACTCGCGGCGCACCGACCAGTAGAACGGCCGGACGGGCGGCGCGGCCGTCGGCGCGACGGCGGCGGTTTGGGAATCGGCGAGAGTATCGATGGCGTCGGTCATGCGGCGGCTCGCGTGGTCTGGGGGCCCGAATCGCCGATCACGGCGACGAAAAGGTCGGCGATGCTGGGCGTGCGCACCTCGCCAAGGGGCGAGAGGCGGTCGCGGCCGACGCCGTCGAAAAGAAGGATCGAGCGGCCGAACACCTGACGCTCGTGGATCGGACCGAGCGTCCGGGCCTCCACCACGCGGTCGGGGCCGACCATCAGTTCGGCATAGCGGCTCTCGAGGTCCTCCATGGTCGAGGAAAGGACGATGCGACCCCGGTCGATGAACGCCAGATCGGTCAGGATATGCTGGACCTCCTCCACCTGATGGGTGGTGACCACGATGGTGCGGCCGGAGTCGAAATAGTCGTTCAGCAGGGAATCGTAGAACTGTTTGCGATAAAGGATGTCGAGGCCGAGGGTCGGCTCGTCGAGCACCAGCAGTTTCGCGTCGATGGCCATGATCAGAGCCAGGTGAAGCTGGGTCACCATCCCCTTGGACAGTTCCCGGACCCGGCTCGAATGTTTGATGGCCGTCCGGGCGAGGAACCGTTCGGCCTTGACCCGGTCGAAGCGCGGGTGAACCCCGGCGACATAGTCCAGCGCCTGCGAAACCCGCATCCACCGGGGCAAGACCGCGACATCGGCGATGAAACAGACATCGCGCATGAGGGTGTCGCGCGCGGTCCACGGGTCGCGGCCGAGGACCTTCAGGTCTCCATGGTAGGGAATGAGCCCAAGAATGGCCCCAAGCGCGGTGCTCTTGCCCGCGCCGTTGGGACCGATCAGGCCCAGGATGCGGCCCTCCTCCACGTTCAGATCGACCCCGGCGAGGGCTACCGTCGAGCCGAAGGTTTTTCGCAGGCCCCGAGCCTCGATGCACGCCATGGGTTCAGCCTTCCTTGCTGGCGGCGGGCAAGGAGCCCGCCGGGTTCGCCGCGAGCGACAATTCGTTCGCCGTCAGGCCCAGACGGCGGATGGTCGCTTCGATCGCCGGCCACCGGTCGGTGAGGAACCTGCGGCGCTCGCCGGCCAGCAGGCGCTCGCGGGCGCCGGCGTTGACAAAGAGGCCCCTGCCTCGCCGTTTCTCCACCAGCCCCTCGTCGACAAGTTGCTGATAGCCTTTGAGAACCGTGAGCGGATTGACCCGCCCGTCGGCGGCGACGGTGCGCACCGACGGCAGGGGATCGCCCTCGGCGAGCGCGCCGTCGAGGATCATCGCCACCACCCGGTCGCGAAGCTGGCGATAGATCGGCGCTCCGTCGCTCCATTCGGAATCCATGGTCCGTCTTTCCAGTCGCCGCGTGGGCTCAGACACCTATGCGGTGGTGTAGTCCACCACACCAGCGTTCACGATGCAAGCCCCTTGATTTCCACCCTCCCGGCGCCACCTTGCCTGCTCCGCTCCGAGGAGACCCGCCCATGACCCGACAGCTCACCGCCTTCCGCTGGGTTCCGGAGTTCGCTCAAGGCTATGTCCGCGACCTGCGTGTGCGATGGGCGCTCGAGGAGGCGGGGCTGGACTACGAGGTCGTACTCATCGATCCGGAAATCCAGGCCTCGGAAAGCTACCGTCGGTGGCAGCCCTTCGGCCAGGTCCCGGCGTGGCGCGACGACGCCGTGGAGATGTTCGAATCGGGAGCGATCGTCTTGCACCTCGCCACCCTGTCGGAGGGTCTGTCGCCCGCGGACGCGGCCGGGCGCGCGCGGGTCGCCACCTGGGTGATCGCCGCCCTCAATTCAATCGAACCCTTCGTCCAGAACCTGATCCAGCTGAACGTCTTCCATGCCGGCGAGGCGTGGACGGACGAGCGCCGGCCAGAGGTCGAAGCCATGCTGGAGGGACGCCTCGCCGCCCTCGGCGTGTGGCTGGGCGGCAAGGACTGGCTCGAGGCCACCTTCACCGCCGGCGACATCGTCATGGTCGCGGTGCTCCGCGAACTGGCCGGCGGCGCCATCCTGGCGAAATTCCCCACCCTCGAAGCCTACGTCCGCCGCGGCGAAGCCCGCCCCGCCTTCGCCCGCGCCATGGAGGCGCAGATGGCCACCTATCGGGAAAACGCGCCTGTCTAGGGGCGGTCATCAATCATGGCGAAAACGTGTGGGACGAACGCGGAATGTCAACGACCATGTAACCATCTCGACTTGAACTCTGCACGCATCCAGCTGGCGGCTTGACGGGGACAATCTCCGGTTCTCGTTCGGCAACGACGCGGCGTTCGCGTTCCGCGTCGACGGCGCGGTTCCTGAACCAACGACCTGGGCGCTGATTCTGGTCGGCGTCGGCGGCCTTGGAATGGCCATGCGTTCGCGTCGAGAGCAAACCGGCTCGATCGTCTGAAGAAGCCTGTCTCGTTTGGTGATGACGTCGCCGGTCGCTTGGCCGGCGGCGTTTTCACGTTCGGGCGGTCAACGAACCACCGGGCGGCTCGGCGGGCGGGCTCGAGGTGCAAGCGTGCGCGCGTCTCGACATGTTGAACACCCACGTCGCGCCCTCGCGTCGACCGCCTGGAAATGCAGCCCGGTCCCGCGGAAAGCGACCAATCTCACAGACACGCCAGAACCAGATCACGGACTTGATGCAGATCACGCGCAACAAGGACGCACAGAGCGCAATCCTCCCCGGTTGGTTCAAGCAGATCGGGGACCATCACCGTCATCATACCAGCCGCCGACGCCGATCTTACGCCAACATGAGAATCCTCCAACGCCAGGCATATCCGAGGTTCGACCCTCAGCCGTTCGGCAGCCTTCAGAAACGGATCGGGCGCGGGTTTGCCATTTTCATAGTCGTCACGGCAGATGATCTGGTCGAAACGATCCATCAGGCTTTGCGAGGCCAGGTGATGCTCGACCGTCGTTCGAGATGAAGAGGTGGCGATTGCACACGGCAGCCTGAACTGGTCCAGTATTTTCAGCAGTTCCGTTGCTCCCGGTTTCAAGGTAAGCCTGTTTCCAGCAATCGTCCAGAAATGGCGCGACCATTTCGCGTGGAAATCGTCAAAGAGAAAATCATCGCCGAAGTGCGCCAGGAACAGACCCCCACATTGCGATCGTCGCACACCGATTGACTTATTGAAAACGTCGTCCGGAATTTTGTGCCCACATTCGGCGGCGGCGGACAGAAGAGCCTCTTGCCAGAGAGCTTCAGTATCGAACAGCAGGCCGTCCATATCGAAGATCACGGCGCTTGGGCGATACGGCAATATCATGCTGTGTACGTCCTTCCACGCAACCGGGGAATGGCTGCGACGCGAATGCCGCCTTTCGTCCAAATATAGCCCGGGGAGGCATGCGTCCCTCCGAATGGCAGTGGGTCGTGACGTGACCCCCTCGACGGGAGATCGGCGGCCGCGAGACAACCTTTTTTAACCAGATAACCCGTTTGCATTATGGACGTCGCCTTTTTCAAACCGTTAGTGGTGGCCTTCGTTTAACCAAGGTCTCACCATGAAGCTTCTTTTTCTGGCCGCCGCAACGGCCTCGATCGCCGGCTCCGCTGGAGCCGTTCAGGTCTATAGCAACGATTTCCAGGGCGGCTCGACCGCTGGATTCAGCTCCGGCTCTATCCAGACATCTCCCAACGGCTCCGCCGAATTCCTGGGGCCGTTTGCCCAGGGCGGTTCGACTACACTTTCCTTAAGCAGCTTGGCGGCCCACTCCATGGTGACGGTCAGCTTCGACGTCGATGTTATCCTGAGCATGGATGGCGACGGTCAATTCGGCGGCGGTCGCGACCAATTCCTGGTCACGACGACGGCGCCCTCCGCTTCGACCCTGCTGGACAACGACTACGCCAACTATCCAGGGAACACCCAGGACAACGGCGGACAGGGCACGCCGACCATAGCCTTCCATTACGCGCCCCAGACTGGTGCATCCTCGGTCAACACGTTCGGATATGCCTTCGGCGGCAATCCCTCCATCGACGATTCCGTCTACCACTACACGTTTACCTTCGCCGACACGGCCTCCAACTTGGGCTTCACCTTCCACGGCAACACGAGCGAAGGCGTGAGTAACGAGTTCTACGGCATTGACAACGTTGTAGTTTCAATCAACGCGCCAGGCGGAGTTCCGGAACCGACGACGTGGGCGCTTATGCTCATCGGCGTCGGCGCCGCCGGAGCGACGCTTCGCGGCTCGCGGCGTCAGCGATTGGCAGTCTAGCCTAGAGCCTGATGCGTTTGCACGGAACAGATGCAAGCGCTGAATCAGGCTCTACACTCTTGAATCCAGAGCAAATTATCCCCGTTCAGATGATTCCATCTGAACGGGGTTTGCTCTAGTGGATAGATGCTGACGGAAGAGTCCAATTGGGGATTCCCCGCCTTGCTTCGTCGTGCGAGGCTGGGGGATGCGTACTGGCGTCACTGTCCACCTCGACCCTACTGATCGCAAGCGTGTTCAGG
>JBDTKQ010000114.1:0-16626 GCA_039935235.1 Caulobacteraceae bacterium | reverse complement strand
GCGCTACGACGATGAGCTTGGCCGCGTGGTCTATGAGCCGGTGAAGTCGGTCGAGTTTCGCAAGTGGGACTTCCTCTCGCCGTGGGAGGGGGCGCAGTACGCCAAACCCGGGCAGGGATACCCCTATCAGTTGCCGGGCGACGACAAGGCGGAAACCCGGTGATGACCGGCGACAACGCCCCCGCCGGCGACACCGATTTTTTCAAGGAAACGCCACCGCTCGGCGAGACGGCGGTACGCAAGTTCAACATCAATTTCGGCCCGCAACACCCTGCCGCTCATGGCGTTCTGCGCCTGGTTCTTGAGCTTGACGGAGAGGTGGTCGAGCGCGTTGATCCGCACATCGGCCTGCTTCATCGCGGCACCGAGAAGCTGATCGAGGCCCGGCCCTACGCCCAGAATCTCGGCTATTTCGATCGCCTAGACTATGTCGCGCCGATGAATCAGGAGCACGCCTTCGTCCTCGCCATCGAGCGGCTGATGGGCCTTGAGGTTCCGATCCGCGGTTCCCTCATCCGGGTGCTCTACAGCGAGATCGGGCGGATTCTCAGCCACCTGCTCAATGTCACCACCCAGGCGCTGGACGTCGGCGCCCTCACCCCGCCGCTGTGGGGGTTCGAGGAACGCGAAAAACTGATGGTGTTCTACGAGCGTGCCTCCGGAGCGCGGATGCACGCCAACTATTTTCGGCCCGGCGGCGTGCGCCAAGATCTTCCGGATGCCCTGGTGGAGGATATCGATGCCTGGGCCGCGGCGTTTCCCAAGAAGCTCGACGACATCGAGATCCTGATCACCGACAACCGGATCTTCAAACAACGCAATGTCGATATCGGCGCGGTCACCCGCGATCAGGCCTTCGCCTGGGGCTTCAGCGGCCCGATGCTGCGAGGCTCGGGGGTGGCGTGGGATCTTCGTCGCAACCAGCCCTACGAAGGCTACGACCAGTTCGAGTTCGACATTCCCCTCGGAGTCCACGGCGACTGTTACGACCGCTATCTGTGCCGGGTGGAAGAGATGCGCCAGTCGGTCAGGATCATGCGTCAGTGCGTTGAGCGGTTGAGAAAAACCCCAGGTTTGGTGCTCGCCGCCGACCACAAGGCGACGCCGCCGCGCCGGGGCGAGATGAAGCGTTCGATGGAAGCGCTGATCCACCACTTCAAGCTCTACAGCGAAGGCTATCATGTGCCCGAGGGCGAGGTGTACGCCTGCGTCGAGGCCCCCAAGGGAGAGTTCGGCGTCTATCTCGTCGCCGACGGCACCAATACGCCCTATCGCTGCAAGATCCGCGCGCCGGGCTTTCCTCACCTCGCGGCCATGGACTGGATGAATCGCGGCCACATGCTGGCGGACGTCAGCGCCATCTTGGGCTCGATCGACATCGTCTTTGGGGAAATTGACCGGTGAGCATTCGCCGTCTCGCCAGAGAGCAACCGGCGAACTTCGCCTTCACCCCCGCCTCGCTCGACCAGGCGCGCCGATGGATGGCCAGGTTCCCCGCGGGACGCCAGCAATCGGCGGTGATCCCGGTGCTCTGGCTGGTTCAGAAGCAGGAAGGGTGGGTGCCCGAGCCCGCGCTTCGCGTGGTCGCCGAACTTCTCGACATGCCGATCGTTCGGGTGTTCGAGAACGTCACCTTCTACACCATGTTCCAGCTTCAGCCGGTGGGGAGCGTCGCCCGCATCGCCCTGTGCGGCACGACCCCGTGCAAGCTCCGCGGCGCCGGCGATCTCGCCCGGCTGCTCGAGGAGCGCGTCTCCACACGCGACCATCGCTCGGCCGATGGCCGGTTTTCGTGGGAGGAGGTCGAGTGCATGGGCGCGTGCGCCAACGCTCCGATGGTGGCGATCCACGACTATTACTACGAGGACCTCGACGTGGAGAGTCTGGGCGTGATCCTCGACGATCTCGCCGCCGGCAAGACGCCGCCCCCCGGCTCGGCGATCGGCCGGCAGGGCTGCGCGCCGGAGGGCGGTCCGCTGACCCTCACCGATCCGGCGCTCCATGACGGTTCACGGGCGAAAACGATCCACCAGCTCCCCAACGCTCCGGCGAGGGCGCCGGCGTGAACGGCGCCTTCCGCAACGCCGGCTTCGTCGCCTGTCTCGTGGGCGTGTTGACAATGCTGACGGGGCGGTTCGTCGGGGGCGCCCCCGCAGTTCTCGCCTATGTAGGGGTCTCGATCGTCGCCGTCGGCTGGGGTCTGTTCGCTCTGGCTCTTTTCACCCGCTCCCCGCGAAAACCCAGGGAACCCTGACGAACCTCATGGCCGGCATTCTCGAGGACAAGGACCGCATCTTCACCAATCTTTACGGCCTCCACGACTGGGGACTGGAAGGGGCGACGGCGCGCGGGGTGTGGAACGGCACGGCCGAGATGCTGAGCTATTCGCCCGAATGGGTGTGCGACCAGATCAAGGCCTCGGGCCTGCGCGGGCGCGGCGGCGCGGGTTTTTCCACCGGCCTGAAATGGACCTTCATGCCCCGTCAGGAGAGCGAGCGGCCGCACTATCTGGTGGTCAACGCCGACGAGTCGGAGCCGGGAACCTGCAAGGACCGCGAGATCATGCGCGGCGACCCCCATCGCCTGTTGGAAGGGTGTCTGGTGGCGGCCTACGCCATCCGCGCCCACGACGTCTTTATCTACATCCGCGGTGAGTATGTCCTCGAACGCGAACGGCTGGAGGCGGCGGTGATCCAGGCGACGCGGGCCGGTCTGATCGGCAAGGGAAATATTCACGGCTGGGACTGCGAGATCCGTGTCACCCACGGGGGCGGAGCCTATATCTGCGGTGACGAGATGGCCCTGCTCGAAAGCCTCGAGGGCAAGAAGGGTCAGCCGCGCCTCAAACCGCCGTTCCCCGCCGGCGCCGGGGTCTACGGCTGCCCGACCACGGTCAACAACGTCGAATCCATCGCCGTGGTCCCGGAGATTCTTCGCCGGGGGGCGGACTGGTTCGCGAGCTTCGGACGGCCGAGGAACACCGGCACCAAGCTGATGAGCGCATCGGGCCACGTCAACAAGCCGGCGGTGGTCGAGGAGGTCATGTCGATCCCCATGCGCCAGCTCATCGACGAGCATTTCGGCGGCGTGCGTGGCGGCTGGGGCAACCTCAAGGCGGTGATCCCCGGCGGCTCCTCGGTGCGGCTGATCCCGGCGGAGGAGGCCGAGGTGGCGCTGATGGATTTCGACGATCTCGCGAGCCGCAAATCGGGTCTCGGCACCGCCGCCATGATCGTCATGGACAAGGAGTGCGACATCGTCGCCGCCATCGCGAGGCTGTCGTATTTCTACAAGCACGAGAGTTGCGGCCAGTGCACCCCGTGCCGCGAGGGCACCGGCTGGATGTGGCGGATCATGGAGCGGATGGTCACCGGCGCGGCCGAGCCGAAGGAGATCGACATGCTCCTCGACGTCGCCAGCCAGGTCGAGGGCCACACCATCTGCGGCCTCGGCGACGCCGCCGCCTGGCCGATCCAGGGCCTGTTCATGCACTTCCGTCCGGAAATCGAGGCGCGGATCGCCCGCTACCGCACCCGCCGCGCCAATGTGCCCGGCGCGACGCTGATCGCGGCGGAGTAGGGGTGCGAACCGCCCGACCTCTGGTTTGACCGCGCTTGAAGGGCGGAGAGGAAGGCGCTATCGCCCCGCCTATGGCCGACGAACCGGACAATCTCGTTCTGCACATTCTTCACCGGATAGACGCCAATGTCGGGCGTCCTGCCGAGGACGTGCGTGGTCTGAAGGTGGGAATGACCGCGGTCGATGAGGGTCTGGTTCTTTTGAACCGGCGCATGGGCCGATTCGAGCCGCGGCTGGATCGTATCGAGCGACGCCTCGAACTCGTCGACCAGCCGCTTTAGGTCGCCCTCGTGCCTAAAGCCAGGGTCAACGGAGTCGAGATCGAGTTCGAGAACGGGATGACCGTTCTGCAGGTGGCCGAGCTCGCGGGGGAGGAAATTCCACGCTTCTGCTATCACGAGCGCCTGTCGATCGCCGGCAACTGCCGGATGTGTCTGGTGGAGGTGAAGCCCGGGCCACCCAAACCGCAGGCATCGTGCGCCCTTCCCGCGGCCGAGGGGCAGGAGATCGTCACCAACTCGCCGATGGTCGAGAAGGCGCGCAAGGGGGTGATGGAGTTCCTGCTGATCAACCATCCGCTTGATTGCCCGATCTGCGATCAGGGCGGGGAGTGCGATCTGCAGGACCAGTCGATGGGCTATGGCCGTGACGCCACCCGCTACGAGGAGAACAAGCGGGCGGTGGAAGAGAAGTTTATGGGTCCGTTGATCAAGACGGTGATGACCCGCTGCATCCAGTGCACCCGCTGCGTGCGCTTCATCGCCGAGGTCGCCGGAATGAGCGAGATCGGCCTGATCTCGCGCGGTGAGGACGTGGAGATCACCACCTATCTCGACCAGGCGGTGACCAGCGAATTGTCGGCCAACATCATCGACCTTTGCCCGGTCGGCGCGCTCACCTCCAAGCCCTACGCTTTCAACGCCCGCTCGTGGGAGCTGACCAAGACCGAGAGCGTGGATGTGATGGACGCCCTCGGCTCGGCGATCCGGGTGGACGCGCGCGGCCCGGCGGTGTTGCGCGTGCTGCCGAGGGTGAAAAACGAGATCAACGAGGAGTGGATTTCCGACAAGACCCGCTACGCGTGTGACGGCCTCTCCCGCCAGCGGCTCGACCAACCGATGATCCGCGTCGATGGCCGTTTGCGGCCGGCGAGTTGGACCGAGGCATTCGCGGCGGTTGCGTCGCGGATGAAAGCCGCCGGCCCGGACCGGGTAGGGGCGATCGCCGGCGATCTTCAGGATGCCGAGTCGATGAAGGCGACTCTGGATCTGTTTCGCGCGATGGGGGTGAAAAGCCTCGATTGCCGGCAGGACGGCCTCGTGCTGGGCCTGGGTCCACGGGAAAGCTGGCTGTTCAACTCCACCATCGCCGGCCTCGAACGGGCCGACGCGATTTTGTTGGTTGGCAGCAGTCCGCGCCTCGAGGCGCCCGTGCTCAATGCCCGCATCCGCAAGCAGTGGCTGACGGGGCGGACGACCGTGGGCCTGATCGGCCGCGGCGCCAATCTGACCTACGACTATGACCATCTTGGCGAGGGCGGGGCGGCGCTTTCCGGGTTCACCCAAGGCGGCGGCGATTTCGTCAAGGCGTTCAAGGCCGCCGAGCGACCGGCGGTGATCATCGGCCAAGGCGCGCTCGCGCGCGCCGACGGAGCCGCGGTGCTGCACGCGCTGGTCGGCCTCGCGGGAGATCTTGGCGTGGTCCGCGACGGCTGGAACGGCTGGAACGTGCTGCACACCGCCGCCGCGCGGGTGGGCGGCCTCGATCTCGGCTTCGTTCCGGAAGAGGGTGGCAAGACGGCGCGCGAGATGGTCGCGAGGGACGCGCTCGACGTCCTCTTTCTCCTCGGAGCCGACGAGCTTGCCCTGAGCGAAACCGGCGCCTTCGTTGTCTATCTGGGGACCCATGGCGACGTCGGCGCGCACCGGGCCGACGTCATTCTTCCCGGCGCCGCCTACACCGAGAAGAGCGGCCTCTACGTCAACACCGAGGGGCGCGTTCAGCGTGGAGAACGGGCGGTGTTCCCCAAGGGCGAGGCGCGGGAGGACTGGGCGATCCTGCGGGCCTTGTCCGACTATCTGGGCGCGCGGCTCCCGTACGATACGCTGGAGGCCCTGCGCGAGCGCCTGTTCGCCGACCATCCGAGCTTCGGCCAGATCGACTATGCGCCCGGTTCGGTCCCGACCCGGTTCGACCTCCCCTTGCTCGGCGCGGAGGGCGAGATTACCGACGCACCTCTGGAAACGCCCATCCGCGCCTTCCACCTGACCAATCCCATCGCCCGGGCGAGCGTGACCATGGCCGAGTGCGCGGCCCTCGCCGCCGGGCTCAAAATGGCGGCGGAATAGGGGATGGGCGCCGCGGATTTCTGGTCGACCCCGGGCGGTTGGACGCTGCTGACCGTGTTGCAGATCCTCGCCGTCCTGGTGTGGATTCTTCTGTCGCTCGCGTTTCTGCTGCTCGCCGACCGCAAGATCTGGGCGGGCGTGCAGATGCGCAAGGGCCCCAACGTCGTCGGCCCCTTCGGTCTTCTCCAGTCGTTCGCCGATTTTCTGAAGTTTCTTCTGAAGGAGATCGTGGTCCCCGCCGGGGCGGACAAGGTCGTCTTTCTCCTGGCTCCGCTGGTCAGCTTCACCCTCGCCTTCGGGGCGTGGGCGGTGATGCCGCTGGCGCCCGGGTGGGTGGTGTCGAACATCAACGTCGGGGTGCTCTACCTCTTCGCCATATCCTCACTGGGCGTTTACGGGATCATCATGGGCGGTTGGGCGTCCAATTCGAAATACCCTTTCCTCGGCGCGCTGCGCTCGGCGGCTCAGATGGTCAGTTACGAGGTGTCCATCGGCTTTGTGATCGTCACCGTAATTCTCCTGTCCGGCTCGCTCGATCTGCAGACCATCGTCGAACGTCAGGCCGGCGGGTTCTGGCACTGGAACGTGCTGGGCGGGGGCGGCCTGCGCGATCTTCCCACGGCCCTGGTGATGATCCCGATGGCGGGGGTGTTCTTTGTCTCGGCGCTCGCGGAAACCAACCGGCCGCCCTTCGATCTGCCCGAGGCGGAGTCGGAACTGGTGGCGGGCTATCAGGTGGAATACTCGTCGACACCCTATTTACTGTTCATGATCGGCGAATACGCCAACATTGTTTTGATGTGCGCCCTGATCAGTGTGCTGTTCTTCGGCGGCTGGCAGGCGCCGTTTCCCACTCCGTTTACCGCCTCATGGAACCCCACCGCGGCCAGCTTCTTCGGCTTCATGTGGTTCTTCTTGAAGACCATCTTCTTCTTCTTTCTGGTGGCTATGGCCAAGGCGATCCTCCCCCGCTATCGCTACGATCAGCTCATGCGGCTGGGGTGGAAGGTTTTCCTGCCCCTTTCGATACTGGCGGTCGTGCTGGTCAGCGGCTGGCGCGTTCTGGGGCCTCGCGCGTGATCCCGCGTCTGGCCGTGGCCGCGCTCGCCCTCGTCGCGCTGACCGCGTGCGAGACGGCCTCGTCGCTTGGCGAGGGCGACGCTAACTATGACGCGCTCAAGCAGGCGACGGAACGCTGCCGCGCCGAGGGCGGCGAGATCCGGCTGAAGGACCACTACGACGGCCGGCAGTTGTCGAGCTATGTGTGCCAGCGGGTGAAAGCGAGGCAGGGCTGATGTTCCGACGCCTGAAACAGGCGATCCGCGGCGCGGCGCTGATGGATTTCGCCAGCGGCTTCGGTGTCGCCATGATCTACATGATCCGGCCCAAGGCGACGGTGCTCTATCCCAACGAGCGCAATCCCCAGTCGCCGCGCTTCCGCGGGGAGCATGCGCTGCGCCGCTATCCCAATGGCGAGGAACGCTGCATCGCCTGCAAGCTGTGCGAGGCGATCTGCCCGGCGCAGGCGATCACCATCGAGGCCGAACCGCGCGACGACGGGTCGCGGCGCACGACCCGCTATGACATCGACATGGTCAAATGCATCTATTGCGGCCTTTGCCAGGAATCGTGCCCGGTGGACGCCATCGTCGAGGGGCCGAATGTCGAGTTCGCCGTCGAGACCCGGGAAGAACTCTACTACGACAAGGAGCGCCTGCTCGCGAACGGCGATCGCTGGGAGCGGGAGATCGCGAAGAATCTGGAACTGGACGCGCCCTACCGATAAGAGACGGGCGCGAATCGATCAGGGGTCCGCGCGCCGGTTCGCGCCTCGCCCGGCAGTGGCATATTTGGACGGAGCGACGGCACAAGACCATGGTGTTGCAGGCGATCGCCTTCTACCTGCTCGCGGCGACCACGGTGGTCGCCGGCTTGGCCGTGATCTCGGCCAGGAACCCCGTGCATTCGGTCTTGTTCCTGATCACCTGCTTCTTTTCGGCGGCAGGACTGTTCGTCCTGCTCGGGGCGGAGTTCTTGGCGATGATTCTGGTGGTCGTCTATGTCGGCGCCGTGGCCGTCCTCTTCCTCTTCGTGGTGATGATGCTCGATGTCGATTTCACCGCCCTGCGGCAGGGCTTCGCGCGCTATCTGCCCCTCGGAACCCTCGTCGCCGGTATTCTCACCATCGAGATGGTCGTGGTGGCGGTGGACGTGGCCAGAGGCGGAGCGGCGGCGACCGCCACGGGTCCGGCGCGACAGGTCGGTTCGGTGACCAATTCCGAGGCGATCGGCCGGGTGCTCTACACCGATTACGTCTACTATTTCCAGGCCGCGGGCATGGTCCTGTTGGTGGCGATGATCGGGGCCATCGTCCTCACCCTCAAGCACCGCGTCGGGATCAAGCGGCAGGATATCGCCGCGCAAGTGGCGCGCACGCCGGAGACGGGCATGCGCATCGTCACGATCCGCCCGGGGGAGGGCATCGACGAATGACCGTGGGCTTGGCGCATTATCTCACCGTGGCGGCGATCCTGTTCACCATCGGCGTGTTCGGAATCTTCGTGAACCGCAAGAACGTCATCGTCATCCTGATGTCGATCGAACTGATCCTGCTGGCGGTGAACATCAACCTCGTCGCCTTTTCAGTCTTCCTCCACGACGTCATCGGTCAGATCTTCGCCCTCTTCGTCCTCACCGTGGCCGCCGCCGAGGCGGCCGTCGGACTCGCCATCCTCGTCACCTTCTTCCGCAACCGCGGCGACATCGCCGTGGACGACGCCTCGATGATGAAGGGCTGAGCGGCGGACCGATGAGCCCGCAATCTTTGGTCACCGTTCTGGTTCTTCTGCCGCTCGCCGGCGCGCTTGTCGCCGGGCTCGCGGGTCGGCGGATCGGCGACCGCGCGTCGATGACGGTGACCACGGCCCTGCTTTTTGTCGTCGCGGCGATGAGTTGGTTCGTCTTCGCGCAGGTGATCTGGGGGGGATGGCCGACCAATTTCACCGTCCAGCTCGCGCCGTTCATCGATGTCGGCGCGTTCCGCTCGTTCTGGTCGATCCGCATCGACAGCCTCTCGGCGGTCATGCTGGTCGTGGTGTCGAGTGTCTCGGCTCTCGTCCATCTCTACAGCTTCGGCTACATGGCCGACGACGATCACAAGCCCCGTTTTTTCGCCTATTTGTCCCTCTTCACCTTCTCCATGCTGGCGCTGGTCACGGCCGCCGACTTCATGCAGATGTTCTTCGGCTGGGAGGGGGTCGGGCTCGCCAGCTATCTGCTGATCGGCTTCTGGTACAAAAAACCGACGGCCAATGCCGCCGCGATCAAGGCTTTCGTGGTCAACCGCATCGGCGACGTCGGTTTCGCCCTGGGCATCGTCACCGTCTTCTGGGGGTTCGGCACCATCCGTTTCGCCGAGATCTTTCCCCAAGTCGCTGCCCACGCCCACGTCGCCTGGACCTTCGCCGGCCGTTCATGGCCGCTGATGGATCTGGCCTGCGTGCTCCTCTTCATCGGGGCCATGGGCAAGTCGGCGCAGTTTCTCCTCCACACATGGCTGCCCGACGCCATGGAGGGTCCGACACCGGTATCGGCCCTGATCCATGCGGCGACCATGGTCACCGCCGGGGTCTATATGGTCTGCCTCCTCTCGCCGATGTTCGAATACGCGCCCGTGGCCAAGGACGTGGTCGCCGCTATCGGCGCGATCACCTGCCTGTTCGCCGCCACCGTCGGCTTGGCGCAAAACGACATCAAGCGGGTGATCGCCTATTCGACCTGTTCGCAACTCGGCTACATGTTCATCGCCGCCGGGGTCGGAGTCTATCCGGCGGCCATGTTCCACCTCTTCACCCACGCCTTCTTCAAGGCGCTGCTGTTCCTCGCCGCCGGCTCGGTGATCGTCGCCATGCACCACGAGCAGGACATGCGCAAAATGGGCGGCCTGTGGAAGCTGATCCCGGTCACCTATGCGGTGATGCTGATCGGAACGCTTTCCATCACCGGCGTCGGCTTGCCCGGAATCGACATCGGCTTTTCCGGTTTCTACTCCAAGGACGCGATCATCAACGCAGCGTATTTTGCCGGAGCCACGGACGGCGTCGCCTATTTCGCCTTCTTCGCCGGACTGATCGGCGCCGGGCTGACCTCGTTTTATTCGTGGCGGCTGATCTTCATGACGTTCCACGGTACGCGAAAATTGGCCTTGGAGAGTGGCGAACACCACGCGAGCGGCGCGCTGATCGAAACCCACCCTGAACCACTGCCCGATGCGAACGGTCATGGCGAGGCAGCCGACCATCAACCCCACGAGAGCCCATGGATCATGCTGATCCCGCTTCTCGTCCTGTCGCTCGGCGCGGTGTTCGCCGGTGGCCTCTTCGTCGAACAGTTCGTCGGACCGGAACACGGCTCGTTCTGGCGCGGCGCGCTTTTCGAGCTGCCGGCCCACCTGAAAGGGGGCCACCCGGCACATTTGCCCATGTGGGTGTTGTGGGGACCGCTGAGCGTCACCGTCGTAGGTTTCGTCGCCGCCTGGTACGCCTACATCCGCCACGAGGGCATGGGCGCGAGGATCGCCGCGCGGCAGGGGCTTCTCTGGAGGTTCCTCTACCACAAATGGTATTTCGACGAGATCTACCACGCCATCTTCGTCCGCGGGGCCCGCGCGCTGGGCGATCTTTTCTGGAAGGGCGGCGACAATGCCCTGATCGACGGTTTCGGCCCCGACGGGGTCTCGGCGGTCTCCTACGCCGTGGGCCGCGCGACCGGCCGCCTGCAAACCGGCTATGTCTATCACTACGCCTTCGTCATGTTGCTGGGCGTGGCGGGCCTTTTGTCGTACGCGCTCTGGGCCTTCTCCTGAGATGAGCGGCCTTCTTTCCCTCATCACTTTCGCGCCGCTGATCGGGGTGGCCGCGATCCTCGTCTTGCGCGCCTTCGCCAGCCCCCGGGACGCGCGCACCGTGGAGGCGGCGCGGTGGATCGCTCTGGCCACCACCCTGGCGACCTTGGCCCTCTCCGTTCTGCTGGTGGCGAAGTTCGACCCCCGCCAGAGCGGATTCCAGTTCACCGAAAACGCGGTGTGGTTCTCCGGCCTGCACTACCGCATGGGCGTCGACGGCATTTCGGTGCTGTTCGTACCGCTCACCGCGTTTCTCATGCCGCTGTGCATCATCGGCAGCTGGAAATCGATCACCAACCGGGTGATCGAATACATGATCGCCTTTCTCGTGCTTGAGGCGCTGGTCATCGGCGTCTTCTGCGCCATGGACCTGATCCTCTTCTACCTCTTCTTCGAGGGTCAGCTGGTGCCGATGTTCCTGATCATCGGCGTTTGGGGCGGTCAGAACCGGATCTACGCCGCGTTCAAGTTCTTCCTCTACACCTTGCTGGGCTCGGTGCTGATGCTGGCGGCGATCCTTGCGATCATCGGCATCGCCCATACCTCAAGCATTCCGGCGTTGATGGTTTTCAAGTTCGCTCCTTCCCTCCAGACTTGGCTCTGGCTGGCCTTCTTCGCCTCGTTCGCGGTGAAGCTGCCCATGTGGCCGGTCCACACTTGGCTTCCCGACGCCCACGTGGAGGCGCCGACCGCCGGCTCGGTGATCCTCGCGGGGATTCTCCTCAAAATGGGCGGCTACGGATTCCTGCGCTTTTCCCTGCCGATGTTTCCGGCGGCGAGCTGGCAATTCACGCCGCTGATCTTCGCCTTGTCGGTGATCGCCATCGTCTACACGTCACTCGTCGCCTTTCGCCAGACGGACATGAAGAAGCTGATCGCCTATACCTCGGTGGCCCACATGGGATTCGTCACCCTCGGCATTTTCTCGGGCAACGTGCAGGGCGAACAGGGCGCGATCTTCCAGATGCTCAGCCACGGGGTGATCAGCGGCGCGCTCTTCCTGTGCGTCGGCGTCGTCTACGACCGGATGCACACCCGCGAGATCGCCTTCTATGGCGGCCTGGTGAGCAGGATGCCGATTTACGCGGCAGTGTTCATGCTCTTCACCATGGGCAATCTCGGTTTGCCGGGGACCAGTGGCTTCGTCGGCGAGATCCTCAGCCTGACCGGGACCTACGGCGTCGCCACCTGGCCGGCGATCGTGGCGGCCACGGGCATGGTTCTGTCGGCCATGTACGCCCTTACCCTCTATCGCCGGATCGTGTTTGGCGAGATCACCAATCCCGCGCTGACCGCGATCGGCGACCTCGGGAGCCGGGAGGTTTTGATTTTCGCGCCCCTGATTGTCGCCACCCTTTGGCTCGGCCTTCAGCCGGGGGTTGTCTTCCACGTCACCGGCACGGCGACCGGGCATCTGGTCGGCGCCTATCACGCGGCCACGGGGCGCTGAGGCCATGACCGTCGCCCAGGTCGCCGCCCTCGCCAGCCCGGAACTGATCCTGGCTCTCTCCGCCCTCATTCTCCTTGTGTGGGGAGCGTTTCAGGGGCGGATCAACACCGCTTTTTCCTTCGCCGCGGTGGTTGCCTTGATTGCCGCCGCGGTCGCCGCCGCTGTCGGCCCCCTCGGCCGGGCGTTCGGCGGCGGTCTCATCGCCGACGCGGGATCCGCCTTCACCAAGGTCGTGATCTATCTTGCGAGCGCCGTGGCCATTCCGCTGGGCGACCGCTGGTTCGCCCGGCGGGGGATCGAGAAGTTCGAGTATCCGATCCTGGTGATCATCGCCGCCCTCGGCATGGGCATGATGGCCTCGGCCGGGGACTTGATCTCCCTCTATATCTCCATCGAGCTTCAATCGCTCGCCCTCTACATCCTGGCCGCCTTCTACCGCGACGATGTCAAGGCCTCGGAAGCGGGGCTGAAGTATTTCGTCCTGGGCGCACTTTCCTCGGGCCTGCTCCTCTACGGCGCCTCGCTGATCTACGGCTTCGCCGGCTCCACCCGGTTTGACGCCATCGCCCACGCCGTTCAGGTCGGCGCCATGCACGGCGGCGGCGGAACTGGCGTTCTCTTCGGGCTGATCTTCCTGATTTGCGGCATCGCCTTCAAGGTCTCGGCGGCGCCCTTCCACATGTGGACGCCGGATGTCTACGAGGGCGCGCCCACCCCCGTGGTCGGATTTTTCGCCGGAGCGCCGAAGCTCGCGGCCATGGTTCTTCTCGCCCGCGTGCTCACTGAAAGCTTCGGCGGCGCCATCCATGAATGGCGTCAGATTCTCGTGGCCCTTGCCCTGATCTCGGTCGCCGTGGGCGCGTTCGCCGGCCTCGTCCAGCGTAATCTCAAACGGCTGTGGGCCTATTCCTCGATCGCCAGCATCGGCTACGCCCTCGTCGGCCTCGCCGCCGGCGGCGTGGTCGGCATTCAGGCCATGCTGATCTTCATGGTCCTCTATGTGGTGGACGTGACCGGCTTCTTCGCCTGTCTCGCCGCGCTTTCGCGCGAGGGACGGCCGATGGAGACCATGGACGATTTCGCGGGTCTCGTCCGCGAGCGGCCGGCGCTCGGAATGGCCATGACCATCTTCGCCATCTCCGCCCTTGGCATACCGGGGTTTAGCAACTTCTGGGGCAAATACTATGTGTTCAAGGCCGCCCTCGTCCAGGGGCTCGCGCCGGTGGCCGTGATCGCCCTGGTCGGCAGCGTGGTCGCCGCCTTCTACTATCTCAAACTGGTCAAGGTGATGTGGTTCGACCCCTCGCCCGGCGTCACCGACGCGCCGCCGCGCGAAGCGGCCCTCGTCACCTACGCCACCGCCTTCTTCGCGTTTCCCGCGGTGTTGGTCGCCCTCATCGCCATCGATCCACTGGCTCACACCGCCGCGCTCGCGCTTGCCCAACGTTAGGGCGGTGACGCCGGTTGTCGCCTTCGAGGAGATCGATTCCACCAACGCCGAGGCGCGTCGTCGAGCGGAGGCGGGAGAGGGTGGGCCACTGTGGATCGCCGCGGCCCGCCAGACGGGGGGGCGCGGCCGTCGCGGGCGGTCGTGGGAGACCGGGAAGGGGAACCTCGCCGCCACTCACCTTCTCGCGACCGCCAAACCTCCGGCCGAGGCGGCGCAGATCGCATTCGTCGCGGGATTGGCGGTTTTCGATCTCGCCGCCGCCTTCGTTCCCGCCACCCACGTGCGCCTCAAATGGCCCAACGATACCCTTCTGGCGGGAAGGAAGGTCGCGGGCATCCTCGTCGAATCGGGCGTGCGGGAGGCGGGCGGTCTGTGGCTCGCGGTCGGTATCGGCGTCAATCTCGCGGCCGCGCCCCTTGAGGCAATCTGGCCCGCCACCGCCTTTGCCAGCCACATGGCGCCGCCGCCGCCTGCCCCACTGGACGCCCTGGCCGTTCTTGCCGAAGCCTTCGATCGGTGGCGGGATGTGTGGGAAAGCGCCGGCTTCGCGCCGATCGCGGCGGCGTGGACCGCCCGCGCCCATGGCCTCGGCGAAGCGTGTTGCGCACGCCTCCCCGACGAGACCGTCGAGGGGATCGCCGAGGGACTTGACAGCGACGGGGCTCTTCGCCTGCGCACGGCCTCAGGGACCGTGCGGCGGATCACCGCCGGCGACGTCTTTTTCGGAGCGAGCTGAGCCCAATGCTTCTGGCGATCGAACAGGGAAACACCAACACCCTCTTCGCCGTTCATGACGGGGAGCGCTGGATCGCCCAGTGGCGGGCGGCGACCGAGGCCGGCCGCACGGGTGACGAATACGCCGTCTGGCTGGGCCAGCTTCTCGCCATGGCCGGCCTTTCGATGGGCGCGATGACCGGTTGCGTGATCTCCAGCGTCGTGCCGCAATCGATCTTCAATCTGCGCAACCTTTCGCGGCGCTATCTCCACGTCGAGCCCATGGTGATCGGCGAGAACGTCGATCTCGGGGTCGAGGTGCGCATCCAGAAACCGTCCGAGGCCGGGGCCGACCGGCTGGTCAATGCGATCGGTGCCCACATTACCTACCCGGGCGCCTTGCTGATCGTCGATTCCGGCACCGCGACAACCTTCGACATCGTCGCCGCCGACGGCGCCTTCGAGGGCGGCGCGATCGCCCCGGGAATCAACCTTTCGATGACGGCGCTCCATGCCGCCGCCGCCCGCCTGCCGCGCGTGGCGATCCAGAAACCCACCCATGTGATCGGCAAGGATACGGTTGAGGCGATGCAGTCCGGCATTTTCTGGGGCTATGTCTCTCTCATCGAGGGCCTGATCGGGCGCATGAAGGCGGAGTATGCCGCGCCGCTCACCGTGGTGGGCACCGGTGGCGTCGCCTCGCTGTTCGAGAGCGCGACCACAGCCATCGACCGCTTCGATCACGACCTGACGATCGCCGGCCTCCTCGAAATCGTCCGCCGCAACCCCCATTTCGCCAGCTAGATGAAAACTTCCCCGCAAGATGAACTCGTGTTCCTGCCGCTGGGCGGCTCGAACGAAATCGGCATGAACTTCAATCTCTACGGTTTTGGGCCGCCCCACGCCCGCAAGTGGATCGTGGTCGATCTGGGGGTGACCTTCGGCGATCAGACGACGCCGGGCGTGGAGATCATCCTTCCCGATCCGACCTTCATCGAGGAACACGCCAGGGACATCCTCGGCATCGTTCTAACCCACGCCCACGAGGACCATATCGGGGCCGTGGGGTGGCTGTGGCCGAGGCTCAAGGCCCCGCTCTACGCCACCGCCTTCACCGCGTTTCTCCTGCGCGAGAAGCTGCGCGAGAAAGGGCTCCTCGAGCAGGCCCCGATCACCGAGATCCCGCTGAGCGGGACCTTCACCCTCGGCCCCTTCGCTCTGACCCTCATCACCCTTACCCACTCCATTCCCGAACCGAACGCGGTGGCCATCCGCACCCCGCTCGGAATCGTCCTCCACACCGGGGACTGGAAGATCGATCCCGACCCGTTGACGGGCGCCGCCACCGACGAGGAGGCGATACGCGGTCTTGGCGACGAGGGGATCCTCGCCATGGTCTGCGATTCGACCAACGTCTTCGTCGATGGCGAAGCAGGATCGGAGGCGGAGGTGCGCGAAACCCTCGGCCCGCTCATCGCTGGCTTGAAGGGCGGTGTGGCCGCCGCCTGCTTCGCCTCCAATGTCGCGCGCATGGATACGATCATCCGCGCCGCCGAGGCCAACGGCCGCCGCGTGTGCCTCGTGGGCCGCTCGATGATCCGCATTTCGCAGGCGGCGCGGTCGGTGGGCCTGCTCGAAGGCGTGGGGCCGTTCCTCACCGACGCGGAGGCGCGCGACCTGCCCAAGCAGAAGGTGCTCTATCTGTGTACCGGCAGCCAGGGCGAACCCCGCGCGGCTCTGTCCCGTATCGCCGACGGCAGCCATCCCCACGTCAAGCTGGGGCAGGGGGACGCCTGTATCTTCTCATCGCGGATCATCCCGGGAAACGAGATCCCTATCCGCAACCTGCAAAACAAGCTCGCCGATCGCGGGGTTCGGCTCTACACCGAGCGCGATCATCCGGGCATCCACGTCTCCGGCCATCCTTGCCGGGGCGAGTTGACCCGCATGTATCACTGGGCGCGGCCGCAAATCGCCGTCCCCACCCACGGCGAGCGTCGCCACCTGCTCGAACACGCCGCCCTCGCGCGCGACCTTCAGGTTCCCCAGACGGTGGCGCCCAGAAACGGCGACATGGTCCGTCTGGCTCCCGGACCGGCGGAGATCATCGCCGAGGTTCCGGCGGGGCGCCTCTATGTCGACGCCGGGGTGGTGACGCCGGAGAACGGCGACGCCCTTCGCG
>JBDTKQ010000113.1:0-2191 GCA_039935235.1 Caulobacteraceae bacterium | reverse complement strand
CCTCCGAGGCGGCGGAAGCGAAGTAGGGCTTCCAAACACCGCTCATCCCCGCGAACGCGGGGAGCCAGGCGTCTTCGCTCCCGATCGGCCCGCGCCTGTCGTGGGGAGGCGCCGGAGCAGGTCCGTTTGCGATCCGGGGTCATCCACCTTGAACCGCTGAAACGCTCCATTCTCCTCCCGCACGTCGGCGAAGAGGCCGGCGGAGTCTTCGTGGAAGTGGAGGAAGGCCTTTGATTTCAGGTAAAAGCAGCCGCGCGTCTTCTCCTGGAGGACGCCCAGCGCGCGGATGCGGCCAAGCAGAGGCTCGAGGCGGTCGAGGGCGGCGGGGCCGGCGTGCTTCATGGCGCCTCGGTGAATACCTTCATGCCCGGGTCGTCCGCCAGCGCCAGCATTTCGGTGTCTCCCGAACTGTCGCCATAGGCGGCGGCGAGGCGAACGTGCGGCCCGAACGCCTCGCGAAGGCGGGCGACCTTCTCGGCGCCCCGACAGTTGGCCCCGTCGAGGCGGCCGGTCGCCCGGTCGCGTGCGTCGAACTCGAGCCGGGTGGCGATCAGGCGCTCGGCGCCCAGAGCGTCGGCGAATGGCGCCAGGAGGATGTCCGGCGACGCGCTGACGATGACCACCAGGGCGCCGCGCTCCCGCCATTCGGTCCAGCGGAGGAGGGCGTCGCGGCGAAAGAGGCCGGCGGCCGAAGTTTTGGCGAAATCCCCGGCCTCCGCGGCCATCCGATCGCGCGGAACGCCGGCGAGAAAGGCGCGGACCATCGCCGCCTTGAGGCGCCCGCGATCGCGATGGAGGATGTAGCCGGCGGCGTCCGGCGCGATCCGGGCGAGCCTCGCGCCGTATCCCGCCGGGCCCGCCCGCCAGGCGAGAAACGCCCGGAAGCTGTCCCGGACGGTCAGGGTTCCGTCGAAATCGAAGGCGACGAGGGGGCGATCTGTCGCATCCCTCTGGCGCGGCGGCGCGGATGATCCCATTATCGAGGTCCAAGCTCGGCGGCCCAAATGCGACTCGCCGCGTCCTTTGAACACGCCCGTCGCGCTCAAAGGGTTGTGATCGGCGCTCGGATCGGGGAAAGTCAACACCAAGACACTGGCGGCGCGTAGCGTACGCGGCCAGGGACCGCCGAGCGATGCGAGGCGTCCGGCTCCTTGAAAAAGCCGGCGCCCTCGGAGAAGTGAGAGCCATTATGACCAAGGCTGCCAGCGGCGACAGCAAAAGCACACTGTACTGCTCGTTCTGCGGAAAGAGCCAGCACGAGGTGCGCAAGCTTATCGCCGGGCCCACGGTGTTCATCTGCGACGAATGCGTGGAACTGTGCATGGACATCATTCGCGAAGAGCACAAGATCGCCTTCGTGAAGTCCAAGGACGGCGTTCCCACCCCGCGGGAGATCCGCGAGGTGCTCGACGATTACGTGATCGGCCAAGACCACGCCAAGAAGGTGCTGTCGGTGGCCGTGCACAATCACTACAAGCGCCTCAACCACGCCCAGAAGAACAACGACGTCGAGCTGGCCAAATCGAACATTCTCCTCGTCGGGCCCACGGGGGTCGGCAAGACCCTTCTTGCCCAGACCTTGGCGCGAATCATCGATGTTCCCTTCACCATGGCCGACGCCACCACCCTCACCGAAGCGGGCTATGTCGGCGAGGATGTGGAGAATATCATCCTCAAGCTCTTGCAATCGGCGGACTACAACGTCGAACGCGCGCAGCGCGGCATCGTCTATATCGACGAGGTCGACAAGATCAGCCGCAAGTCGGACAACCCCTCGATCACCCGCGATGTTTCCGGCGAGGGCGTGCAGCAGGCGCTCCTGAAGATCATGGAAGGCACGGTGGCCTCCGTCCCGCCGCAGGGGGGGCGCAAGCACCCGCAGCAGGAATTCCTTCAGGTCGACACCACCAACATGCTGTTCATCTGCGGCGGGGCTTTTTCCGGCCTGGAGAAGATCATCTCCCAGCGCGGGCGAGGCACCTCGATCGGTTTTTCCGCCCGGGTGACCGACCCCGATGATCGCCGCGCCGGCGAGGTGCTGCGCCAGGTCGAGCCGGACGATCTGCAGCGCTTTGGTCTGATCCCCGAATTCATCGGCCGTCTGCCGGTGCTGGCGACGCTCGACGACCTCGACGAGGGCGCGCTGGTGAAAATCCTCACCGAGCCGAAGAACGCCCTGGTGAAGCAGTAT
>JBDTKQ010000112.1:0-16671 GCA_039935235.1 Caulobacteraceae bacterium | reverse complement strand
CTTATGGCGCAGCCGAAACAAGCAAGGCTCTAAAGCCACCGTCTCACGTTACGCGCGTATTCGGCAAAAGCCGGGCCGAACTGGCGGCGCATCTTGGCTTCCTCGAAGGGGATGTGGACCCAGTTGGCGGTGGCGAAGATGAGGATGGGGGCGGCGAACATCGGAAGCGCCCCCGTCGCCACCGCGACGCCCAGGCTGAGGATGACCAGGCCCAGATACATGGGATTGCGGGTGAATCGAAAAGGTCCGCCGGTAACCAGCTTGTCGTTGATTTCTGACGTGGGGCTGAGCTGGGTTTCCTCGCTGCGAAACAGCACCACGGCCCAGATCGGGGTGATGAAACTGACGGCGATGAGGGCGATCCCGACCGGAAGGCTGTGTCCGTAGGGGATGGCAGGCCAGCCGGTGAGGTAGCTGACGACCGTGGTGAGGATCAGAAAGAATAGAACCCATATCGGTGGCGGAAGTTTCAGCATGGAGCGAACCTGAGGCGTCGAACACCAGAAAGGGCGCGTGTTGAGATTGGAAGTCGAGTCTCGGCGAAGAGCCTGCGGTTTGGCCCGAACCGGGCCGACGGGCCTTGGCGGCCGCCCCTCGCGCCTCAATCTCGCTTCCGCGGCTTACCTTCGGCTACAGGCTCTCACTACCCAAAACCGCGGGCGCCCTTCTGAGACCGCACCGGGTTTGACTGGACGCCTCCTGCTCGAAAAACTCTCCGATCTTTCTAAAGCTGCGCGAGCATGTATTCGGCGGAGGAGACCTTGAACTCGCCGCCTTGCTCGACGTTGACCTCTTTCACCACCCCGTCCCTGACGATCAGGGAATAGCGCTGTGAGCGGGGACCCATGCCGAACTTGCTGGCGTCCATCTCAAGGCCGAGGGCGCGGGTGAACTCGCCGTTGCCGTCGGCGAGCATCAGGATGTCGGAGCCGGCGTTCTGGCTCTCGCCCCAGGCCTTCATCACGAAGACGTCGTTGACCGAGACGCAGGCGATGGTGTCGACGCCCTTGGCCCGAAGGTCGGCGGCGTGGGTCTTGAAGCCGGGAACGTGCTTGACCGAACAGGTGGGGGTGAAGGCGCCCGGGACCGCGAACAGGGCCACGGTCTTTCCCTTGAACAGCGCGTCGGTGGTGATCGGCGCGGGACCTCCGTCGCCCCAGGTGGTGAGGGTGGCGCCCGGAACGGTGTCGCCGACTTTGATGGCCATGATCGTGTTCTCCCAGGGTGTGAGGTCGGTTGCACATAGAGGCGCCGGCCGCCATCGCCAAGGCCCTGCCGCCGCTTCGCCCTTGAATCTAGCCGCCGCCTTGCCGATCATAAGGCCATGGCCTCCCATTCCAGCCCCTGGCTCGCCGGTCGCCTTCTGGTGGCGATGCCTGGCATCGAGGATCCCCGCTTCGAGCGGGCGGTGATCTTTCTGTGCGTGCACGACGAGGGACACGCCATGGGTCTGACGGTCAACCGGCCGATGGAGGGGATGACCATTGCCCGTCTCCTCGGGCGGCTGGGCGTGGAAGCCGCCGCCGGGGCGCCGCGCGATCTGGTGCTGATGGGCGGGCCGGTGGAGACCGAGCGCGGATTCGTGCTCCACACCGACGATCGCGCGACGCAAGGCTCGAGCGTCGCGGTGCCCGGCGGTGTCGCCCTCACCGCCACGCGGGAAATCCTCGAAGCTCTCGCCGGGCGCCAGCCGCGGCCGCGCAAGGCCGCCATGGCGCTGGGCTACGCCGGGTGGGACGGCGGCCAACTCGAACGGGAGATCCGCCAAAGCGTGTGGCTCACCTGCGATCCCGACGAGGCACTCCTCTTCGGCGACGACCATGAACACAAATGGTCCCGGGCTCTGGCCAAGATCGGAGTCGCCGCGGAACACCTCTCGGCTCAGTCGGGGCGCGCCTAGACCATCACCTGTTCGTGGCGCTGCGCTCCCGCGGGAGCGGCGGAAATCAGGCCGAAGAGCAGGTGGTCGCGCCACACGCCATTGATCCGCAGATAGGATCTGGCCAGTCCTTCCTGGCGAAACCCGGCGCGGGAGAGCACGCGCCGCGAGGCGATGTTGGCGGGAATGCACGCCGCCTCCACCCGGTGAAGGCCGAGCCTGTCGAAACAAAAGGCGGTCACCGCCGTCAGCGCCGCGGCGGTGTGGCCGCGCCGCGCGAAGGGCTCTCCGATCCAGTAGCCGACCTGTCCCATCTGGGCGACGCCGCGACGGATATTGGAGAGGGTGATACCGCCGACCATCGCGCCGTCGATGTCGCGGAACATGAGGAACGGATAGGCGGAGCCGCGCTCGATGTCCTGGGCGTAGGCCGAGAGGCGCCGGCGCCAGGCGGAGCGGGTGAGGTCGTCGGCCGGCCACGTCGGCTCCCATGGCTGGAGGAAAGCGCGCGATCCCGCCCGCAGGCGCGACCACTCGGAAAAATCGGACGCGCGGTGGGGGCGCAGCCGAACCCCCCCGCCGCCGAGGCGAAGGTCGTTGTCCGGCGCGATCCAGTCGAGCAGGGCCATGGCGCGCCAGTGTAGCGCCCCTATCCGAAAAGGGCAGCCTCGAACCTCGGGGCGGCGTCCATCGCCGCCTTGGGGCCCAGGATACTCACCGCCGAACGTCGGGAGCTCACAAGAGCCGCCGCGACCTCCGCCAGAGTTTCCGGCGTCACCGCATCGATTCCGGCGGCCATTTCCGGCGCCTCCATGATCCGGCCAAAAGCGAGCCACTGACCGGCGGCCTGCTCGGCGCGGCCGGCGAGTGACTCGTGGCCCAGAAACAGGGATGCCTTGAGCTGGGCCTTTGCCCGGGCGAGTTCCGCCGCCGACGGGCCTCTCGCCAGGTTGCGGACCTCTCCCGCCGCCACTTCCGCCAGCCGTCCGGCGTCTCCCGGCGCGCAGCCGGCATAGATTCCCAACACCCCGACGTCGGCATAGGCCTCGCCATAGGCGTCAATGGCGTAGGCGAGGCCAAGGCGCTCGCGCGCCTCCTGAAACAGGCGCGAAGACATGCCGCCGCCGAGGATCTCGGCGAAGAGGCGCGACGCCCAATAGCGCGCATCCCCCACGCCCGGCGCGGGAAGCAGGAACACGAGGTGGGCCTGCTCGAGGCGCCGCCGTTCCCCTGCCCTGCCTCCGGTGAAGGCCGCCGGCGCCGGCGTGCCCGCCCCCGAACCTTCCGGCGCTCCGAAGGCCGCTTCGACGAGGGCGAGAAGTTCGTCCTCGTCCACCGCCCCGGCGGCGGACACCACCAGCCGGTCGGGCGCGTAGAGCGTCGCGCGCCAGGCTTCCAGTGTCGCCGGATCGGCCGCCGCGATGCTCCGGGTCGTGCCCAGAATCGGCCGACCCAGCGGCTGATCGCGAAAGGCGGCGGCTTGCGCCAGTTCGAAAACCTGATCGTCCGGGGTGTCCGCCGCCTCCGCGATCTCCTGGCCGACGACAAGTTTCTCGCGCTCGAGGTCGTCGGCGCCGAGCCGGGGGTGCTGAACCAGGTCGGCGGTCACCGCGATCGCCAGCGGCAGGCCGCCCTTGAGCGCGCGCACCTGAAAACTGGTGCGCTCATGGCCGGTGGCGGCGTTGATCTGGCCGCCGTCCGCCTCGATGACCTCGACGATATCCCGGGCGGACCGCTCCCCCGCGCCCTTGAACACCATGTGTTCGAGAAGATGGGACCAGCCGGCGCTGCCCTCCGCCTCGGACCGCGCGCCCCGTCCGGCCACCACGCTCAGGGCGAGGGTCTCATAGCCCTCGGCAGCGTCGCAGATCGCCGTAACCCCGTTGGAAAGCGTGTGGACCCGCGGCTTCATCGGGCGGCGAACCGGCGGACATAGGCCTTCACCGCCCCCGCGGTGGCTGGAAGGCGATCGATCCTCTCGGCCATGCCGGCCATCGCCCGCACGACGGGAGGGACGGGCGGGGTCTCGCCGGTGGCCGCGAAAACCGCCTCCGGGAACTTGGCCGGGTGGGCGGTGGAGAGGATCACCATCGGCGGTTCTCCCCCCGCGCCCTCCCGCTCGCCGGCGGCCATCGCGACGGCGGTATGGGGATCGACCAGGGTCCCGGTCTCGCGCCAGGTTTTGGCCATGGCCTCCGAAGTCTCCGCCTCGCTCACCGCGGCCCCGCGGAAAACCGCGCGCATGGGGACCAGAACATCGCGCGGAATATCCGCCGCGCCGGCGGCCGCGAAGGCCTGAAACGCGGCCGCCGTCGGCGCGCCGGCGCGTCCGGCGCATTCGAACCACAGACGCTCGAAATTGGAGGCGACCTGGATATCCATGGCCGGACTCATGGTGGCGGCCGCGGGCCGCCGCTCGTACCGGCCGGTCGCCAGCGCCCGGGCGACGATGTCGTTGACGTTGGTCGCCACCAGGATGCTCTCGATGGGAAGGCCCATCCGGTGCGCGGCGTAGCCGGCGAAGGCGTCGCCGAAGTTCCCCGTCGGCACGGCGAAGGCGACGGGGCGTCTCGGCGCTCCCAACGCCGCCGCGGCGACGAAATAGTAGACGCATTGGGCGGCGACGCGGGCGAAGGCGATCGAATTGACCGCCGCCAGATCCACCTCATGGGCGAAGGCCCGGTCGGCGAAAAGATCCTTGAGGATCGCCTGGCAATCGTCGAAATCCCCCGCCACCGCGACACAAGCGACGTTGTCGTCGCCCGCCGTCGTCATGAACCGGCGCTGCACCTCGGAAATCCGCCCCTCGGGGAAGAGGGCGACGATCCGCACATTGGCGCGGCCGCGGAAGGCCTCCACCGCCGCCCCGCCGGTATCGCCCGAGGTGGCGCAAACGATGGTCATGCGCCGGCCGCGCGCCGCCAGAACGTGTTCAAAGAGCCGGGCGAGGATCTGCATGGCCACGTCCTTGAACGCCAGGGTGGGGCCGTGGAAAAGCTCGAGCACGAAGCGGCCCGGCGCGATCTGCCGCAAGGGAGTCACCGCCGGATGGGAGAAGGCGCCGTAAGCCTCGGCGCACATGCGGCCAAGATCGGCGGCGTCGATCTCCTCGCCGGCGAAGCGGCCCAGAACGCTCGCGGCCACCTCGCCGTAGGGGCGGCCGCGGAATCCGGCGATCGCGTCCGGTCGGACGATCGGCCATGCCGCGGGGCAATAGAGGCCGCCATCGGGGGCGAGGCCGGCCAGAAGGGCATCGACAAAGCCGACCTCGGGGGCGCCGCCTCGCGTGGAGATGTAACCGCTCACGCCCGCATCCTGCGCCAGACCATGGCCACGTAGATCCACGCCAGAACCGCGGCCAGGCCGAACCAGGTCAGGGCGTAGACCAGATGGTTGTTGGGAATATCCGTCGGGAGGGCGGCGGGCTCCACCCCCCGAACGGGCGGCATCTCGCGCTCCACCGCCAGCAGCCACGGCGCCGAACCGGTCACTCCGCTGGCCGCGGCCGCCGCGACGATCGCCCGGGCGTCGACGACGCGGAACACCCGCATCGCCGGGTCGGCGCCTTGCGGGATCACTCCAAGCAGCGGTCGCGCGCCCGGCGCCCGCAGGACTCCGACCACCGCGCCGGGCGCCGGGAAGCGCGCCGGCGCCGGGGCCATGGTTCCGGTCATGCGGGTGACCACCCCCCGATCGAGCAGCACCGCCCGGTAGGGAGTCCCGGCCAAGGGACAAAAGCTCATCAGCCGCCACGCCACCTGCCCATCGCGGACCGCGTAGCGATAGAGCGTCGGCGCGCTCGGGGGCGACGGTCCGCAGGTCGCCGCGACGCGGGTAAAGGCGACGTCGCCGCCCGCTCGCCCGCGCGCCAGAACCGCGCCGATCGGGCGTGCCGGCGCGAAGCGCAGGGCGGCGATCCTTGCGAGGAGGTCCTTCTTCCACGCCAGGCGCTCGACCTGCCACACGCCGAGGCCGGCGAGGACGGCGAAGGCGACGGCGGCGGCGATGGTCAGTCCGATCGGGAATCGTTTCACCGCGCGTCGACCCTCACACCCCGTCCCGCCGGTGCTCCGCGGCCTTGTTGCGGATCTGGGCGGCGATCATCAGGCCCTTGACCGGTCGCAGCAGGACCAGACACAGGGCGGTCGCCAGCGGCAACCAGATCACCAGATGGACCCAGACCGGGGGATGAACGGCGACCTCGGTGAACAGGGCGCCAAACACCGTCAGGAAGCCGACGATCATGATCACGAACACCGCCGGCCCGTCGCCGCTTTCGCTCGCGCCCAGCGGGTAGCCGCACGACACGCATACCGGCGTCACCTTCAGAAAACCCGCGAACAGCGGTCCCACTCCGCATCGCGGGCAGCGGCAGACGATACCCGCGACGAGGCCGCCCGACCCGGGCCGTGGGGTCAATGATGTCCCCAGCCCGCGCCGAAGATCACATAGAGGAAGGTGAAGAGGAACAGCCACACGACGTCGACGAAATGCCAGTACCAGGCCGCGGCCTCGAAACCGAAGTGTTTGGTCGGGGTGAAACCGCCGTTCAGGAGCCGGATCAGGCATACGGACAGGAAGATGGTGCCGATGATGACGTGGAAGCCGTGGAACCCCGTGGCCATGAAGAAGGACGAGCCATAAAGACCGGCGTTGGTCGAGTCGGGAGAATAGAAGAGGTGCTCGGAAAGGATGTGGTTGTACTCATAGGCTTGGATCGAGGTGAACAGGATCCCCAGGGCGATGGTCAGGGCGAGGCCGATCTTGGCCCCCCGCCGGTCGCCGGTCTGCAGGGCGTGGTGCGCCCAGGTCACCGTCGTTCCCGACAGCAACAGCGTCAGGGTGTTGACCAGCGGAAGCTGGAACGCCGGCACCGTCTCGATCCCCTTGGGCGGCCACGTCGCCCAGGCGGTACGCACATCGTCGATCGGCGAGAGGGTCCGCGCATGGTGGAACAGGGCCATCTCGAAGAAGATCCAGAACCAGGCGACGAAGAACATCACTTCGGAGACGATGAACAGGATCATGCCGTAGCGCAGGCCGATGGAAACCACCGGGGTGTGATCGCCGTGATTGGCTTCCTTGACCACGTCGGTCCACCACGCGGCCATGGTCCACAGGACCCCCGCGACGCCGATGGCCATGAACCACCAACTCCCCTTGGGCACCCCCAGAAGTCCCTTGATCCCGATCACCAGGCCCAGCGCCAAGACGACCGCCGAGATCGAACCGATCAGCGGCCACGGGCTGGGGTTCACCAGATGATAGTCGTGCCTGACGCCCTCGTGAGCCATGTCGCCTGTTCCAAGCCTTCGCCGGCGGCGCGGGGCCGCGAGTTGGGTGTGCTATAGCGCCGGGCGGGGCGGCGGGGGAAGGGGGAGCGACCCATGTGCAACGACTACGGCGTCGACATTCCCTTCAGCCTGTTCGTGGACGCGTTCCGCGAGGCCGGGCTTGCGCTGGCTGTCCCCGAGGCGATCCCCAATCTCGAGCCGCGCGACGAGATCTGGCCGACGGAGACCGCGCCGGTGATCCGCGCGGCGCCGGGCGGTGTGGCCCTCGACCAGATGCGCTGGGGACTTTCCGGGAGCAATCCCAAAGGAGGGCCGGTGATCAATATGCGCGGCGAGGGCCGGTCGTTCGCGCGGGGGCGGTGCCTCGTGCCGGCATCGCACTTCTACGAGTTCACCGGAGCCAAAAGCCCCAAGACCCGCTGGCGGTTCGTCAAGACCGGCGAGGACTGGTTCTGCATCGCCGGTCTGATCGGCGAGGCGCGGGTCGACGGCCGGCCGGTTCCGGCCTTCACCATGCTCACCGTGCCGCCGGGCGAGGACGTGGCGCCGCTTCACAATCGCCAAGTGGTTATCCTCGAGCGCCGCGACTGGGCCGCATGGCTCGACCTCGCGATCCCGGCTCCCGCGCTCCTCAAACCCTCGCCCGCCGGGTCACTGACCGCCTCGCTGGCGCCGCGCGTGGCGGCGTGAACACTCGGGTCCGAGCCGAACTATCCCCGCCGCCCTCGCAACCCCACCACTGTTCCCGCCGCCCAGCTCGTCAGGCTGATGATAACGGCGGTCAGGATGGCGTGCCACAGGGTATCGATATGGACGCCCCTGAGAAAGACGGTGACCAGCCACACGGTCAGGCCGTTCACCACCAGAAGAAACAGGCCCAGGGTGAGGATGGTGAAGGGCAGGGTAAGCAGGACGAGGATCGGCCGGACGAGGGCGTTGACGACGCCGAGGATCACCCCCGCGGCCAGCAGACTTGCGGCGGTCCCGGCGTAAACTCCCGGCACGATCTTCGAGGCGATCCAGAAACCGAAGGCGGCGATCACCGCGGTGAGGAGGAAACGGATCATGGGCGCCTTCGGGGTTCGCGTTGACGTTTGGGTAAACCGGGGCTAGCTTTTTTCAAGACTTCCACTCCCGGAGAACCCCATGCCCGCCGACCTTCGCCGTCCCGAACGCAGCTTCACCATCCGTCAGCTGTGTCTCGAGTTCAAGTGCACCCCCCGGGCGCTTCGCTTCTATGAGGACAAAGGGCTGCTGTCGCCGGCGCGGCAGGGGCTCAACCGGGTTTATTCCTACAAGGATCGCGCTCGCCTCCAGCTGATCCTGCGCGGCAAGCGGGTGGGCCTGATGCTGGCGGAGATCCGCGAGATCCTCGAACTCTATGACAAGGGTGACGGCGGAGCGGTGCAGAACGCCAAGGCCCTGCGCAAATTCCGCGAGCGGATCGTCGCCCTCGAACAGAAGCGCGACGACATCCACGCGGCCATCGAGGAGCTTTACAACGCGGCGGCAAAGCTGGAGCAAAGCCTGGCCAACGCGCGGCCGGACCTGCTTCCCGCCGCCGGGGAGGCGCCGCCGCGGGCCCGACCGGGCGCCCACGACGGCCCCCACGAGTCGCGCCTCGGACACTAGGATCATGGCGGTGCTCGACGTCGCCCGGCCCGCGTTTCTGGCCGAGGAGGAGTTCGCCATCTTCGAGGATGCGGTCGGCCGCTTCTTCGACGAACACGCCGCCCCCGAAGCCACCGCCCGCTGGCGCGCCGCCGGGGTTGTGGACCGCGACCTGTGGCTCAAAGCCGGCGACGCCGGGCTCCTCGGCCTCTCCCTGCCCGAGGTCTATGGCGGAGCCGGCGGTGACTATCGCCATGAGGTGATCCTCATGGAACAGCTGGGGGCCAAGGGTGTCGACGGCTTCGGCATCTCTTTGCACAACGCCATCGTCGCGCCCTACATCGCCCTCTACGGGACCGAGACGCAAAAGCGCCGCTGGCTCCCGGCGGTGTGCGACGGCCGCCTGGTCACCGCCATCGCCATGACCGAGCCGGGCGCCGGCTCCGACCTGCAGGGGGTCAGGACGACCGCGAAACGCGATGGGGGCGACTATCTGCTGAACGGCCAGAAGACCTTCATCACCAACGGCCAAACGGCCAATCTGATCTGCGTGGTGGCCAAAACCGACGCCGGCCACGGCGCCCGCGGCATTTCCCTGATCTTCGTCGAGACCGACGGCGCAGCCGGTTTTTCCCGCGGCCGCAACCTGCACAAGCTCGGGCAGGAGGCGCAGGACACCTCCGAACTGTTCTTCGACGACGTGCGGGTCCCGGCGGAAAACCTGCTCGGCGGCGACGAGGGCCAGGGCTTCTTCCAGCTGATGAACCAGCTTCCGCAGGAGCGGCTGAACATTGCCGTGCAGGGCATGGCGACCATCGAGCGGGCGCTCGGGCTGACGATCGCCTACGTCAAGGAGCGCGGCGCCTTCGGCAAGAAGCTGATCGATTTCCAGAACACCCAGTTCAAGCTCGCCGAGTGCAAGACCAGGGCGACCGTGGCCCGGGTTTTCGTCAACTGGCTGATTGGCGAGCATCTCGAAGGGCGCCTCGACGCGGCCAAGGCGTCGATGGCCAAATACTGGGTCAGCGATCTCGAGAACGAGATCGTCGACGAGTGCCTCCAGCTCTTCGGCGGTTATGGCTATATGGACGACTATCCTATCTCGCGGATGTATCGCGACAGCCGCGTGCAGCGCATCTACGGGGGGTCCAACGAGATCATGAAAGTCCTGATCGCGAGGACCCTGTGAGCGACCACCGGGCGAGCGTCGAATGGCGGCTCGGCGCTGGCGAGGATTTCCTACGGCGCCGCTACAGCCGGGCGCACACTCTCAGGTTCGCGGGCGGCGCGAGCGTGGCCGGCTCGCCGTCCCCGTCCATCGTGCCGGCGCCGTGGTCGCGACCGGACGCGGTCGATCCGGAAGCAGCCTTCACCGCGGCGCTTTCGGCCTGCCACATGCTGTGGTTCCTCGACCTCGCTGCCCGGGCGGGTTTCGTGGTTTCCTCCTATGTCGACGAGGCCGCGGGGACATTGGGCAAAAACGCCGCCGGCAAGACGGCCATGAGCCGCGTGGCGTTGCGCCCCGCCGTCGTCTTCACCGGCAAGCGCCCCACCGTCGAGGAACTCGCCGCCCTTCATCGGCGCGCCCACGAGGACTGCTTCATCGCCAATTCGGTGACGACCGAAGTGGTGGTGGAAAGCCGCGCATAGAACCTCTTCCCGCCTCCTCTTCAGGGAAGGAGGAAAAGCCGGTCAGATCTCCAGCAGCAGCCGTTGGGGTTCCTCGATATAGGCCTTGACCTTGACCAGGAAGGTCACCGCCCCCTGGCCATCGACCACGCGGTGGTCATAGGACAGGGCGAGGTACATCATCGGCCTGATGACGATCTGGCCGCCAACGACCACCGGACGGTCCTGTATCTTGTGCATGCCGAGGATCCCCGATTGCGGCGCGTTGAGGATGGGTGTGCTCATCAGCGAGCCGTAGACCCCGCCGTTGGAGATGGTGAAGGTGCCCCCTTGCAGGTCGTCGAGGGCGAGGGCGCCGTCTCTGGCCTTCTTGCCGAGGGCGGCGATGGCCTTCTCGACGCCGGCGAGCGAGAGGACGTCGGCGTCGCGCACCACCGGCACCACCAGACCCCGTTCGGTGCCGACGGCGACACCGATTTCATAGTGGTTCTTGTAGATCAGGTCGGCCCCGTCGATCTCGGCGTTGACCGTCGGCACCTCCCTCAGCGCGGCGACGCAAGCCTTGACGAAAAAGCCCATGAACCCGAGCTTGACCCCGTGGCGCTTCTCGAAAACCTCCTTGTACTGATTGCGAAGGGCCATCACCGTGCTCATGTCCACCTCGTTGAAGGTGGTGAGCATGGCGGCGGTCTGTTGCGCCTCTTTCAGTCGCCTGGCGATGGTCTGGCGAAGACGGGTCATCCGTACACGCTCTTCCCGCGCGTCAATCTCGCGCGCCGCGGGTGGCAGGGGAGCGGCGGGGGGCGCCGCGGCGCGGGCGTCGATCGCGGCCAGGGCGTCGCCCTTTGTGATCCGGCCGCCCTTGCCGCCGCCGGAAATCGCCGCCGGATCGAGCTGCTCCTCGGCGACCAGCCGCTGAACGGAGGGAGAAAGGGGTGGGCTTGCGATCAGCGGCGGCTTCGTGGCGGCGGGCGCTGGCGAAGCGGCCGCGACCGGGGCCTTGGCCGGAGCGCCTTTGGCCGCGGCGGGGGCCACTTCCACACTGCCGAGCTTCTGCCCCGGAAACACCGTCTCGCCCTCGGCTGCGACGATTTCGCCGAGCACGCCGTCGGCGGGGGCCGCGACCTCGAGGCTGACCTTGTCGGTTTCCAGCTCGACCAGCACCTCGTCGCGCTTCACCGCGTCGCCGGCCTTCTTGGCCCAGCGCGCCACGGTCGCCTCGGTGACCGATTCGCCGAGCGCGGGGGTCATGATGTCGGTCATGTCTGGCAGACTCCGTATACGGATCAGGCGTCTTTGGCGAAGGCGGCGGCGAGAAAGTTTTCCATTTCCCTGAGGTGCCGGCTCATCAGCCCGGCGGCGGTCGAGGCCGAAGCCGGCCGGCCGACGTAGCGCGCGCGGGTGGCGTCGACCTTGAGCTTGGCAAGGGTCAACTCCAGCCACGGATCGACGAACGTCCAGCCGCCCATGTTCTTGGGTTCTTCCTGGCACCATACCAGTTCGGCCGTCCTGAACCTCGCCAGCTCGCCGGACAGCGACTTCATCGGCCAAGGATAGAACTGTTCGAGACGCATGAGATAGACATCGTCGACCCCACGCTTCTCCCGCGCGTCGAGGAGATCGTAGTAGACCTTGCCCGAACACAGGACGACCCGTCGAATCTCCCCGTCGGGCCGCAGGCGTACCGTGGTCATGCGCTCGGCCTGGGCGTCATCGCACAGCACCCTGTGGAAAGAGGACCCCTCGGCCATGTCGGCGAGAGCGGATACCGCCTTCTTGTGGCGCAGCAGGGACTTGGGGGTCATCACGATCAGCGGTTTGCGGAACTCGCGCAGCACCTGGCGGCGAAGGGCGTGGAAATAGTTGGCCGGCGTCGTGCAGTTGACCACCTGCATGTTGTCCTCGGCGCACGACTGGAGAAAGCGCTCGAGGCGGGCGGAGGAATGATCCGGACCCTGCCCTTCGTAGCCGTGGGGAAGCAGGAGGGTGAGGCCGCTCATCCGCAGCCATTTGCGCTCGCCCGAGGCGATAAACTGGTCGATCACCACCTGGGCGCCGTTGGCGAAGTCGCCGAACTGCGCCTCCCACAGAGTGAGGGTCTTCGGATCGGTGAGGGAAAAACCATATTCGAACCCGAGCACCGCCTCTTCGGAGAGCGCCGAATCCAGAACCTCGAAATGGGCCTGCCCGGGGCGAAGATGGGAAAGCGGCTGGTAGTGCTCTTCCGTCATCTGATCGATCAGGTCGCAATGGCGTTGGACGAAAGTGCCGCGCACGCTGTCCTGTCCCGAAAGGCGTACGGGAAAACCCTGGTCGAGGAGGGTGGCGAAGGCGAGGTGTTCGCCGGTCGCCCAGTCGATCCCCTCTCCCGATTCGATGGCCGCGCGGCGGTGGTCGATCGCCCGCGCCACCGTCTTGTGGACGTTGAAGCCGGCCGGCAGGCTGGTGAATCTCAAGCCCAGATCGCGCAGCTTTTGCAGCGGGACGGCGGTGTCGCCCCGGCGATCCTCGCCTTCGGGCAGGGCGAGGCCCGCCCATTTGCCGTCCAGCCAATCGGCCTTGTCGGCGGCGTAGGTCTTGCCCGCCTCGAATTCGGCGTCGAGGAAGTCGGCGAACCCGGAAATCCACCCTGCGACCTCGTCCTCGCCGGCGACCCCCTCGGCGATCAGGCGTTTGGCGTAGATGTCGCGCGTCGAGGGATGGTTCCTGATCTTCTCGTACATCAACGGCTGGGTCATCGTCGGGTCGTCGCCCTCGTTGTGACCGAACCGGCGATAGCAGAACATGTCGATGACCACGTCCTTGCCGAACTGCTGGCGGTATTCGATGGCGATCTTGGCGGCGTGAGTCACCGCTTCGGGATCGTCGCCGTTGGCGTGGAAGATCGGCGCCTCGACCATCAGGGCGGTATCGGAGGGATAAGGGCTCGTGCGGCTGTACCTGGGGCTGGTGGTAAAGCCGATCTGGTTGTTGACGATGAAATGCACGGCCCCGCCGGTACGATAGCCCTTGATCCCCATGAGGTTGAAGCACTCGGCGATCACACCTTGCCCGGCAAACGCCGCGTCGCCGTGGACCAGCAGGGGGAGCACGTGGCTGCGCCCGAGGCTGGGGTTTTCGCGCAGCGCGAACGCCTGTTTGGCCCGCGCCTTGCCCAGCACCACCGGGTTGACGATCTCGAGGTGGCTGGTATTGGCGGTCAGGGACAGGTGAACGGTGTTGCCGTCGAACGCCCGGTCCGACGAGGCGCCCAGGTGATATTTGACGTCGCCCGAGCCCTCGATGTCCGAGGGCAGGGACGAACCGCCGCCGAACTCGTGAAAGATGACCCGGTAGGGCTTGGCCATCACCGCGGCCAGGACGTTCAGGCGCCCGCGATGGGCCATGCCGATGACGATGTCGCCGACGCCGAGAGCCCCGCCGCGCTTGATGATCTGCTCCATGGCCGGCGCCATGGCCTCCCCGCCGTCGAGCCCGAAGCGCTTGGCGCCGGGGAAACGCTTGGCGAGGAAGCGCTCGAAACCCTCCGCCTCGATCAGCTTTCTCAGGATGGCGATCTTGCCTTCCCTGGTGAAACTGACCTGGTTGTCGCGCCCCTCGATCCTTCGTTGCAGCCACGCCCGCTCGGCGGGATCGGAAATGTGCATGTATTGCACGCCGATCGTGCCGCAGTAGGTCTGCTTCAGAAGCTCCAGGATTTCCCGCAAGGTCGCGGTCTCGAGACCCAGGACGAAATCAAGGAAAATGGCGCGGTCGAAATCGCCGTCGGAAAAGCCATAGGTCGCCGGATCGAGCTCGCTCGCGTCGCCGACGGTGATCGCGATGCCCAGCGGGTCGAGATCGGCCTTGAGGTGTCCACGCATCCGATAGGCGCGGATCAGCATGATAGCCCGAAGCGAATCGAGGGTGCGGGCGCGGATCTCCCCGGCCGCCGCGGCGGGGTTCGTCTCGGCGACCTTCCCGCCCAGCCGCGCCTCGACCGCCGGCCACAGCCCATCGATCGCCGACAGCCAGTCGGGACGGGGGCCGGCGAGGGGCGCGGGGGTCCACGACGGGCCGGCCGGTGCGTCGCGCGCCGGCGGATCGTCGGACAGGCTGGCGAAGAAGGCGCGCCATGAGGGCTCGACCGCGGTGGGATCGGCCGCCCACCGGGCGTGCAGGGCCTCGACGAAGCCGGCGTTGGCTCCATACAAAAAGGAGGTCTCGGCCAGAACCTCGTTCAGCCGCCCCGCGTCATCCGCCATCTAAGGTCTCATCCTCGGCCTCGCCCCAAGATGGGGACCCGATAGCCCGTTTTCGAGCGCGCCTCACTGGCCCATCGTCGCCGAAAAATACGGTGGAACGGTAAAGATCAGGCGTTCAGCACCTCGATCAGGGTGTCGCCGAGCGCGGCGGGCGAGGGAGCGATGTGGATACCGGCCACGCGCATGGCCTCGATCTTGTCGTCCGCTCCGCCCTTGCCACCGGAGATGATGGCGCCGGCGTGACCCATGCGGCGCCCGGGCGGCGCGGTGCGGCCCGCGATGAAACCGACCATCGGTTTCCTCACTTTCGAGCGGGCGATGAACGCCGCCGCGTCTTCCTCGGCCGAACCGCCGATCTCGCCGATCATGACGATGGATTTGGTTTCCTCGTCGGCGAGAAACATCTCGAGGATGTCGATGAACTCGGTCCCCTTCACCGGATCGCCGCCGATGCCCACTGCCGTGGATTGGCCGAGGCCCACCCGGGTGGTCTGGAACACCGCCTCATAGGTCAGCGTACCGGAGCGCGAGACCACGCCCACCGACCCCTTGGAGAAGATGTTTCCCGGCATGATGCCGATCTTGCACGCTTCGGGCGTGAGGACGCCGGGGCAATTGGGTCCGATCAACCGCGAGGCAGATCCGCAGAGGGCCCGTTTGACCGTGATCATGTCGCGGACGGGTATCCCCTCGGTGATGCAGACGATCAGGCCGATCCGCGCATCGATCGCCTCGAGGATGGCGTCGGCGGCAAAGGGCGGCGGCACGAAGATCACGCTGGCGTCCGGCCGCGTGGCCTCCACCGCCTCGGCCACGGTGTCGAATACCGGCAGGCCCAGATGGGTCGATCCGCCCTTTCCCGGGGAGGTGCCCCCGACCATCAGGGTCCCGTAGGCGATCGCCTGTTCGGTGTGAAAGGCGCCTTGCGCCCCGGTGACGCCCTGACAGATGACACGGGTCGGCTTGCCGATAAGGATGGCCATGGGTCTCGCTTGGGCTTGAGGGGTCGAAACCCGGTTATTTCTTGATTTTCAGGACGTCGAGGACGGCGCCATGGGCGTCGGTGCTCACCGTCAGTATCTCCATTCCATCGCCGGCCGCCGCCCCCTCGTATTCGGCGGCGATCAGGGCGTGGTGGCCCGTGGGTGTCTCCGTGAAGCGGGCGACGACCTTCTTGGGTTGAACGTCCTGTGGAACGAAGCCGAGCCAGTCGCGCGCCGCCGCCTGCAGCTGCGGGAAGTCGGCCTTGCCCACGCGCATGGTGCAGGCGTTGATCTTGATCGCGCCCTTGGTTCCCCGCCAGGCGAGGAGGGTCAGGGGCGCGCCGTCCAGCTTGCGGGACAGGGCGATCTTGTCGCTGATCGTGACCCCCGGCATGGTCGCGTCGCCGGTGACGGTGGTCGCGTGCCAGCCGCCGTTCTCCGCCGCCTCGACCACCGCCGGGTAGTCGGCGTGGCCGGCGGCGCACACGGCGGTGAAGGCGTCGAACACCGGCTCGGCCGCGACGGGCGCGGCGAAGGCGGCGAGGGCGGCGGCGGCGAGGGCGATCTTGATCGGGGTCACGCGGGGGGATCCTCAAAAGGGGTCGAGCGCGGAAAGCCTTAAGGCCACGGAGCGGCGATGGCAAAGGCGGGAGCTGAAAAGCGCGGCCACCGCGACCGCGGGCGGAGCTTTCGCGCCGGCGGTCGGCGATCGATGCCTTGCGCGATCTGCCCCAAGCGGTCGTCGCCGATGATCTCGAGGTGTTGCGATTCGTCGAAATTCATCGCCTGTTCGAAACAGGCATCGGCTACATCGACTGTCACCTGCTGGCGTCCGTGCCGGTGACCGATGGCGCGAGCCTTCGGACGCGAGACCGGGTGCTCGATGCCGCCGCCCAGCGGTTGGCGTGCGCCCGCGCGGGAGTTGGATTGATCGAGCCCGGGCGCCCCTCTCAAGCCGCGGCGCGGACCGCGGCCACGATCTTTTGCGCGCCGTCGGCCAGATCGTTGGCGGCGATGACGTTGAGGCCGCT
>JBDTKQ010000111.1:0-9456 GCA_039935235.1 Caulobacteraceae bacterium | reverse complement strand
ACCGCCCACGGCCACAACAAGGCGGTGGCCGACGCCGTGCGGCGCCTGGCGCGGGAAACCAACCGCGTCCAGATCGTCGCCGGAAACGTCGCCACCTACGACGGTGCGCGGGCGCTCATCGACGCCGGCGCCGACGCGGTGAAGGTCGGGATCGGGCCAGGCTCGATCTGCACCACGCGGGTGGTCGCCGGCGTCGGTGTGCCGCAGTTCACCGCCATCGCCGAGGCCGTCCGCGCGGCGCGCCCGGCCAAGGTGCCGGTGATCGCCGACGGGGGGATCCGATATTCCGGCGATCTGGCCAAGGCGATCGCCGTGGGCGCCTCGGCGGCGATGATGGGATCGATGTTCGCCGGCTCCGACGAGGCGCCTGGCGAGGTCTTCCTCTATCAGGGGCGCTCCTACAAATCCTACCGCGGAATGGGGTCGCTGGGGGCCATGGCCCGCGGCTCCGCCGACCGCTATTTCCAGAAAGAGGTGGAGGACGCCATGAAGCTGGTCCCCGAGGGGATCGAGGGCCAGACGCCCTACAAGGGACCCATCGCCCCGGTGATCCACCAACTCGTCGGCGGCCTTCGCGCGGCCATGGGCTACCTCGGGGCGGCGGACATCGCCGCCTTTCAGGAACGCGCCCGGTTCGTGCGCATCACCGGCGCCGGCCACCGCGAAAGCCACGTCCACGACGTGATGATCACCCGCGAGGCGCCCAACTATCCAAGCGCGGCGTAGGCTTGGTTCCCCATGCGTGACGGCGGGCGCCTCGCGGCGGCGATCGAGGTGCTGGCCGACATCGGCGAGCGCCACAAGCCCGCCCGCATGGCGCTGAAAAACTGGGGCGAGCGGTCGCGCTACGCGGGGGCCAGGGACCGGGCGTTCGTTTCCGGCCTGGTGCTCGACGCACTTCGTCGCCACCGCTCGGTGGCGTGGCGGATGGGCGAGGAGAGCGACCGGGCCCGGGCGTTGGGGGTTCTTCGTTTTGTGTGGGACTGGCCGGCGGAGCGGGTGGCCGCCGCCGCCGCGGAGACCCACGGTCCCGGCGCGCTCACGGGCGTGGAGGCCGCCCGGCTTGCCGATCCCGGGCCGCTTGACGACGCGCCGCCGGCCGTTCGGGGCGATTATCCAGACTGGCTGGAGCCCCATATGAACCGTGTGTTCGGCGAAGATCGCGTGGCGCAAGGCGCGGCTCTGGCGGTTCGCGCGCCGGTCGATCTGCGGGTCAACACCTTGAAGGCCGATACCGCCCGGGTGCTCAAGGCGCTGGCGCCGTTCCATCCTCAACCCGTGGACCGGCTTGATACCGCCGTACGAATCGCCGCCGCGAGCGCCAGCGAACGGGCCGCCCCGGTGGAAGTCGCCCCGGAGTTCGAGAAGGGCTGGTTCGAGGTCCAGGATCTCGGCTCCCAGATCGCCGCCGCTGCCGCCGGCGAGATAAAGGGGGCGCAGGTGCTCGATCTGTGCGCGGGCGGCGGGGGCAAGACCCTCGCCCTGGCGGCGGCCATGGGCAACACCGGTCAGCTCTATGCCTGGGACGCGGACGCCCGGCGGCTCACCGACACCGTCCGCCGCGCGCAAAGGGCGGGTGTGCGCAACCTTCAGGTCCGCTCGCCGATCCACCCGGGCGCCTTGGCCGGACTCGAGGGCCGCATGGACCTGGTCTTCGTCGACAGCCCGTGCTCCGGCTCGGGAACCTGGCGGCGCCACCCCGACGCCAAATGGCGTCTCTCCCCCGACCAACTTTCCCGCCGCATGGCCGAACAGGACGCCGTGCTCGACACCGCCGCGCCGTATCTGAAGGCGGGTGGGCGGCTGATTTACGTTACCTGTTCGCTCTTCGCCGAAGAGAACGAGGACCGCGTGACCGCCTTCCTCGCCCGCGCCGAAGGATTCGCGGCCGCCGCGCCGTTCCAACGCCTGACGCCGCGAGCGGACGGAACGGACGGGTTTTTCGTGGCGACCCTGGAGCGGAGGGTCTGAGGCGAGACCATGCCCGCCGTGCTCACCCTCGGCCCGCATGGGTCTCCGCCGGATGCGGACCGCGGGCTCCCGGCCCGCTCATCGGGCCATTCGCGAGAGCGGGCTGGACGCCCGCGCTCCGGGATGACCGGCGGTCGATTCTCCCCTATCACCCGCCCATGACCGCCCCCCGCCACGACCGCGTGTTGATCGTCGATTTCGGGAGCCAGGTGACCCAGCTCATTGCCCGCCGGGTGAGGGAAAGCGGGGTCTATTGCGAGGTGCATCCCTTCGACAAGGTCGAGGCCATGCTCGACGCCTTCGCGCCGGACGCGGTGATCCTGTCGGGGGGGCCGGCCAGCGCCCACGAGGCCCGGAGCCCGTCGGCGCCGGCGCGCATCTTCGAGTCCGGGGTCCCGGTTCTCGGTATTTGCTATGGTGAGATGACCATGGCCGCCCAATTGGGCGGGGCGGTGGAGGGCGGCCACGCACGGGAGTTCGGCCGGGCGGAAATCCGCATCGCCCGCGCGTCGCCGCTGCTCGCTGGCCTCGGCGAGATCGGGGACGCCGTTCCGGTGTGGATGAGCCATGGCGACAAGATCACCGCCATGCCGCCAGGGTTTTCCGTGGTGGCCACCTCGCAGGGCTCGCCCTTCGCGGCGATCGCCGACGAGGAGCGGCGGCTTTATGGCGTCCAGTTCCACCCCGAGGTGGTCCATACACCGCGCGGGGCGGAGATCCTGCGCAACTTCACTCATGGCGTCGCCGGTCTGAAGGGCGACTGGACCATGGCCGCCTTCCGCGCCGAGGCCGTGGCGCGCATCCGCGAGCAGGTGGGCGAGGGCAAAGTGATCTGCGGGCTTTCCGGAGGGGTCGACTCCTCGGTGGCCGCGGTCCTCATCCACGAAGCCATCGGCGAGGCTCTCACCTGCGTTTTCGTCGACACCGGCCTTCTTCGCCAGAATGAGGGCGATCAGGTGGTTCGACTGTTTCGCGACCACTATAATATTCCCCTGATACACGTTGACGCCGCAGATGAATTTCTGGATGCGCTGGCCGGGCTTTCGGAGCCGGAGGCCAAGCGAAAGACCATCGGCCGCGTGTTCATCGACGTCTTCGACCGCGAGGCGGGAAAGATCGAGGGCGCCGCCTTCCTTGCCCAGGGCACCCTCTATCCCGACGTGATCGAGAGCGTGGCCCCGCGTGGCGGCCCCTCCGCGGTGATCAAGAGTCACCACAACGTCGGCGGCCTTCCCGAACGGATGAAGCTGAAACTGGTCGAGCCCCTGCGCGAACTTTTCAAGGACGAGGTGCGCGCGCTCGGCGTGGAACTCGGTCTGCCGCCGGCGTTCGTCGGACGCCACCCCTTTCCCGGTCCCGGCCTCGCCATCCGTATCCCCGGCGAGGTCACCCGCGAGAAGGTGGCCACCCTTCAGGCGGCGGACGCGGTATGGCTCGACGAGATCCGCAAGGCGGGGCTCTACGACGCCATCTGGCAGGCCTTCGCCGTCCTTTTGCCGGTGAAGACCGTGGGGGTGATGGGCGACGCCCGCACCTATGAAGACGTTCTCGCCTTGCGCGCGGTGACCTCCACCGACGGGATGACCGCCGATGTCTTCGAGTTCCCGTGGGACGTCCTGACCCGCGCCGCCACTCGCATCGTCAACGAGGTGCGCGGCGTCAACCGCGTCGTCTACGACATCACCAGCAAACCCCCGGGCACGATCGAGTGGGAGTAGCTCGGGACCACGGCGCCGCGAACGATCAGGAAACCGAAATCAGCCAACTCGCGCGATATCGGTCCGGGAAAAGTCGCCGCCCTTGAACAGCAAGGGCTCGCCGGTTGCCTTGGCGAGGGCGTAGGAAAAGCAATCGCCGAAGTTCAGCCCCGCCGGGTGTCGTCCCTTGCCGAAGCGCCGGAAGGCGTCGACGGCGAGTTCGACATGCTCCGGCTTCAGCGATGCCGTGGCGATATCTGCTTTGTCGCAGAATACATTGAGTGTCGCGAGACCAGTCTCTCCCTGCCGGCCAAGCGCGACCATCGACGCTTCGATCATGGTCGCCGCGGAGATCAGGCGCACTGGATCTCTCTCGACAGCCGCCCGGAACGCTCGGCTCTCGGGCTCATTCTCCAGAATGGCGATCAGCGCCGAACTGTCGATGATCATCAGCTCGGCAACCCGTTCTCGTCGTAGCCCAGGATCTCATCGGGCCTGCGGGAATCGAGCACGGGCAAGGCCGCGAACCGCTGGACGATCTCTTCGAGTTCGTCGGCAAGGCGGGCGCGTTTGCCTTGCTTCAGCCGCTCGCGCGCGAGCCGCTCCGCGAGCGATGTGCGGACCGCCTCGGTCAGCGTCTCGCCCGTCAAGCTGGCGACCTGACGGGCCAGGCTATCGGTTTTTGGGTCTTTGAGGCTGAGTGCCATGCGCGTCGCCCGTATAGAAATAGATCGCTGTTCTATACCGGGGCGATCGCCGATGTCGAGACGGCTCGGTCGGGCCGATCTGTCCCTGTGGACAAGGACATATCCCGGAGCACGTCGGCATTCCTTTCCCGCGCTAATCCCGTGGGGCGTCGCGCCATATGCGCGGGCTCTTGCCCGTCCAGCGCTTAAAGGCGCGGGAAAATGCAGCCGGATCGGAGAAGCCGACAAGATAGGCCGCCTCGTTCACCGACACTTTGCGTGCGCCGAGATAATCGAGCGCCAGCCGGCGGCGCAGATCGTCGAGTACCATCTCGAACGTCGCTCCTTCCGCCTTCAGGCGCCGGAACAGCGTCTGCCGGGACATACCCATTTGACCCGCCAGAGCGGCCATGTTCGCCTTTCCAGTGTGCAGAACGGGCGTCAGCAAACGTTCCACCTTCCCGCGCATGGATTTGGAGGTCTCCAACTCGGCCAGCAGCACCTCGGCGCGTTCGCTCAAAACGCCAAAGGCATAGCGCGGCTGAAGCTGAACAGGATGGGTGAGCCACTTCTCGTCCAGAAGGATTGCATTGCGGTCGCTGCCAAACGTCACCGGCGCGCCGAAGACGCGTTGATATTCGTCTCTGTAGAGGGGCGCCGCGTGCGTCACCTGGACGGTTTTGGCCAATTGAGTCACGCCGAAATGACGTGGCCCACAGATCATCCGGGCAAAAGTGGATTCAGTCAGTTCCGGAAAGTCGTTCGGGTTGTTACGATTGTCCACCGTCCACACTCCGGCGGCATCGCGCATCATCGTGAAACGATCCGTTCCGCCGTCGAATTCGGTCACCAGCCGCCCGTAGCGATTGAGCTGGGCCAGCGCGTCCACCACGTTGGACGAAGCATTGGCAATCAGCCCGACCACCGAAATCTGAGCCATATCGTTTGTCTCACCGTAGTGCAGCGCGAGCGCAGGGTCGTTACACAAGGCCTGCCCCGCGCGCATCAGCGCAACATAGCGGGCAAAGCCGATGCGATTGTCCTGATCGTCCAGGTCGAGCGCATCGATCCCCGCTTGCGCGAGCAGGTAGCTCCGGCGCGCCCCCTTCGAGACGGCTAATTCCACAAGTCCACGCGCCAATCCTGCAGCTACCGTCAGCTCAGCCATCGCGAAGGCGCCCTTTGTTACCTACGATCATGTTCTTGATACCCGCGGACATTCCAGTTCAGGTCTGGGGTCTTCATTTATAAACCAGATTGGACGCACACCGGAACTGGCCACGGACCTTGCGGTCTGCCGCCGGGGTCCGAGGTAAGCATGTCAAGCAGGCTCTTTCCCAGGCAGTTCGACAACGCGTCCTATCGCGGGCATTGGCTGGCGATCTGGCTTTTGGTGATCATCGTGATTTTGAGGTTCACGATGGGATTCAACTCCATCGTTTTTACACACTCAATCGGGACCTCCGCCGATGCATTGCCGATCAGCGGCTACAGCACCGCCGGAACCCAAGCAGTGCTTTCGCTCTTCGCGCAACTTGGCCTCTCTCTTGTACTATTTTCTCTGCTCGGCGGCGTGGCGCTGATCCGCTATCGTGCCATGATCCCGCTGATATACCTGTTCCTGTTGGCCGACGAATTCGGCCGCAAGGTGCTTGTGTTGGTGCGTCCCATCGCCAGGTCCGCCGCCGGCAGCCATATCGCCTCCGTCATCGTTCTTGCCGTCACGGCGGCGTCGGTCATCGGCTTCATCCTGTCGCTGACAGGCCCGAGGAATAGACCATGATGGGCAACGATCCCGTGATGGCGCATCTGCCTTCCCTCACCCTGCACATTCTCGGCGGCGTCATCGGACTCCTCAGCGGTTACGCGGCCGTGCTGGTGGCGAAGGGGGGGCGAATGCACCGGCTGTTCGGCAAGGTATTCGTCGGGAGCATGGCCTTGATGGCGACAATCGCGATTTATCTGGCAGGCATGCTCACCGCGCTCAAGCAGCAGGAACAGGCCAACATCGCGGTTGGCTCTCGGGTGCTTTATCTGATTTTGACATCGTGGATGGCCGTGAAACGGCCACCAAACACCGCGGGCATGTTCGAGAAACTCGCGCTCGCTTTGGTCCTCGCGATCTGCGCGACGTTCTTGTCGTGGAGCCTGCGCGCCACGGCGCCCGGCGGTTATGACGGCTATGGGCCCGCGCTCTATTTGGTGTTTGGCGGCGTGGCCGCGCTGTTCGGGGCTTTCGACGTGAGCATGATCTCTAGAGGTGGCTTGGAGGGTGGTGCGCGCATCGCACGGCATCTCGGGCGCATGTGCACGGTGTTGTTCATCGCCAGCGCCTCCCTCTTTCTGGGGCAGCAGAAGGTGATGCCGGTCTGGTTGCACGGATCGAAGGTGCTGCTCATTCTCGCGTTTCTGCCGCTGGCGTTCATGGTGTTCTGGCTCGTCCGTGTGCGTAAACTGAGCCGGTTCAAACGCGGGGTGAACACGATCGCCGTCTCGGCGAAGCCCGTTCGCGCCTATCGGGGATAGGCTTGGATGCCCGCCGCCACCGCGTCGGCCACGTGCTCCTTGGTTATGACGCCCACCACGTCCGGCGGGCGCGGGACGCGGGAACGCGGATTGTCTCCGCGCACGACGAGCGCCATGGCGCCATTCCTGCGCCACAGCCGGTTGATCACGTCGAAGGCGACGTCGCTCTCGCGCACGATGACGAAGCGCCGGTTGGCCACGTCGCCGAAGGTGATCCCCGAGCCGGGCTCGGCGGCGGCGCTGCGCAGCCCGGTATTGATCCGCACCGCGCCCACGATGCGTGCGCCATTGGTCACGACAACGTGGCGCATGCCGTGGCGATGCTCGGGGCTCTGCAGGAAGTCGCCCAGACGTGTCGTTGCCGGGACCAGCAGGAACCGCGTCTCCATGACATCCCTGGCGGCGCGTACGAGAAACATGTTCGCGTGCAGCGCCTTCGGAACGACATGACCGCGGCCGACGAGCTTGGCCGTATAGATGTTCTCGCGCGACAGCGCACGCCGCACACCCAGCCCCGCGGCGACGGCGAGGATCATCGGCAGTACGATTTGATAATCGAGCGTCATCTCGTAGATCATAGTGACGGCGGTCATCGCCGCGCCGGTGGCGCCGCCGACCATGGCCCCCATGCCCACCATCGCGAAGGCGGACACATCGATGCCGAGACCCGGCAGCAACAAGGCCGCGACCGTCGCGAAGGCGGCGCCCAGGGTCGAACCCATGAACAGCGATGGCGAGAAGATGCCGCCCGACGAGCCGGCCCCGAGGCTGGTGGAGGTCGCGAAGAGCTTGCAGACGAAGAGGAGGGCGAGCATCCAGGCGGTGGTTGTCCAGCCATTGAGGATCGCCTGGATCGTCGAATAGCCGACCCCCTCGACGTAGTAGTGGCCGAAACTCTCGTGCAGTGCATAGATGAGACAGCCGACCAGCAGCATGCCGGCGACGTGCTTGGTGTAGCGTCCAGGCGCCTTGTCGAACACATCCTCCGCCAGGTGCAAAACCTTGATGAACAGGGCGCCGGCGACACCGCAGATCGCGCCGAGCAGCACGTAGAGGCACAGCGTCGCCAGCGCCAGCGCCGGGTGCGCCAGCGGCAATGCGTCGAGCGCCGGCACTTTGAACGCCGGCTGCGGGCCGAAGATGAGGCGGCCGACAAAGGTCGCGGCGCCGGTCGCGGCGGCGACCGGCAGGAAGGTGTTGACGCTTACCTCCGGCAGCATCAGCTCGATCGCGAACATCACGCCGCCGATCGGCGTGTTGAACGTGGCGGCGATGCCCGCTCCGGCGCCGGCGGCGACCAATGTGATGCGCTGTCCGGCCGGCATCCTGATAAGCTGGCCGAGTGTCGAGCCGAGCGCCGAGCCGATTTGAATGATCGGCCCTTCGCGGCCGACCGCGGCGCCGCTGCCGATCGCCAGCGCCGAAGCCAGAGATTTGGCGACCGCGACGATCGGCCGTATCCGCCCGCCATTGTAGTAGATGGCGTCCATGACTTCCGGAACGCCGTGCCCCTTCGCCTCCGGGGCGAAGTTGGCGATGATGAAGGTGACGCCGATAGCCCCCAAGGCCGGCGCCAGGATCACCCATGGCCCCCACGGGTTGAACGACGTGAAGACGCTGGAATCGTAGGCGAAGCTGAAGGTCCGCAAAAAGAACAGGTTGTGGACCAGGCCGATCAGCTCGCGGAAAAGATAGGACCCGATTCCGGTGATGACGCCGACGCCGACCGCGAACAAGGTCATCGGAATGAGGCCGAAGGGCGTTACCCCGACCTCCCAGCCGGGTAGCGCGGATCCCAGCGGCGGCGGAGCGGCATCCGGCGTGGAGTTCATCGAAGGGTCGTGAATCGTTTCAGGCACGTGTGTCTCGGCGTTTTCCTGGAGTACACAAGCAGCCTACAGCAGCGTTCGATGCAATCGTATCGGAGGTTTGCGCGCGATAGGGCGAATTCCGCGTTTCAGCGTTGCGCGTCGGTTGAGGAGTGCTGGAGTCTTCGCCATGCCGACACTGTTGCGGCCGCCCACGGGATTAGCGGACCGTCGCCCTCAAGCAGGGGCGTAGAGAGCTTCCTCGTATCTCCAGTCCCCCCAGACAGGCAGCACAACGCCGCCGGCAGGGGACCGGCGGCGTTGCCTTGCTAGGACGAAAAAGCTCTTAAGCGGTGGCGACCGTCCGGCGGCGCATGGCCCCGCCGACGAGGCCCATGCCGACCAGCAACATGCCCCAGGTCGCCGGTTCCGGAACGGCGCCTCCGCCGGCGGCGCCGCCGAGAGCGAAGCCTGAGCCATCATTGGTGACGGTGTAAACAACGGACGTGATCAGCGCCCCTCCGGCGTCGAAGGAGGCGAACGTGGGGATGCTGCCCTCGGGTCCGAGGTTACTGACGCCATTGTAGCTCTCGATTCCGATCTGTCCGCCTGTGCCAAAAAACGTTTCCGTGGCGGTGTAAGCGCCCTGTAGATTCGCTTGGGCTGAAATGCCCGAAAGGCTGGTCAGAGGCGTGAGGAAGACGATCGCGACCGGGCCGGCTACCCCATTGTCAAAGAGCAGCGGCGTGCCATGGACAAATTCTCCCG
>JBDTKQ010000110.1:0-10330 GCA_039935235.1 Caulobacteraceae bacterium | reverse complement strand
CGCCGCCGGCGGCCGCGTCCTTCGCCTTGGCCTTGGCCTCCTCGTCGGCCCCGGGGGCCAGCCCTCTCACCTCGAGGGCGGCGAGTGCGCGACGGCGTACCGTGACCCCCGCTTCCGGGTCGACGATGTCGGCCGCGGTTTGATCGATCAGGCGCCGCAGGGAATAACTGGCGTCCGCCCCGAGGAACCCGCGGTCATTGCCGTCGGAGTTCACATAAGCGACCGCTTTCGCCTGAAGCTCCGCGGCGTGCGTCTCGGTCCACTCGGTGGACCCCAACAGGCCCGGCTCTTCACCGTCCCAACTGGCGTAGACCAGGGTGCGTTTGGGCCGCCAGCCGCTTTTTGCGAGGACCCCTATGGCCTTGGCTTCTTCCATGAGGGCGGTCTGGCCCGACAGCGGGTCCTGCGCCCCGAAGACCCAGCCGTCGCGATGGTTGCCGCGGATGACCCACTGGTCGGGCCACGTCGACCCACGCATCGTCGCGATCACGTCATAGAGCGGCGCCTGCGACCAGTTCGACCGCACGACAAGGTGAGCGACGGCTCCGCCCGGCCCGACGCGGTAGGTGATTGGGAGCGCCCCGCGCCAGCCCTTGGGCGCTGTCTGGCCAGTGAGAGCGGCGAGGAAATGCCGGGCGTCGCCCCACGAAATCGGTAGAACGGGAATGTGAAGGATGGTCTTGGCTTCGGTCAGACTCAGGCGTGGCGCGCCGGCCACCGCCCCGATCCCGGGGGTAAGCGGATCGCCCGCTTCGACGGGCATGTCGAGGACCGATCCGCGCTGAACGCCGTGCTCGGGCCGGAAGGAGCCCACCGGATAGGGCTCGCCCGCGCCATAGCCGTCGTCGGCCGGATCCGAATAGATGATGCAGCCGATCGCCCCGTGCTCGTAGGCGAGCTTGGGCTTCAGCCCGCGCCAACCCGCACCGTAGCGGACGATGACGATCTTGCCCTTGACGTCGACGCCGAGCCGCTGGAGCTCGCGGTAATCGGCCGGCATGCCGTAGTTCACATAGACCAGCGGCGCGGTGACATCCCCGTCGCCACCATAGGCCACATAGGCGGGCAGGGCGCCGGCGGTGCGGGTCGAGGAGGCGTCCCCCGGAATCGGCGGCTCGATGAGGGTGGCCGTGAATGGCCGTGGGCCGACGAGCGCAAGGCTTTCAACGCGCGGCGTGGGATAGAGGACGCTGAATTCCTCGATGTGGGCGTCCCAACCCCAAGCCTTGAACTGAGCCAAAGTGTAGTCGGCGTTGGCCTTGTCGTGGGGCGAGCCGACCTGATTGGGGAGGAACGACATCAGGCGCAGCCGCTCGCGGATGGCGGGGGCGGAAAGTTGCGCGTCGAAACGGGCCTCAAGCGCCCGCTCGGCGGCCGCGGCGGGGGCGGTGAAGCCCAGCATCGGCGCCGGATCGGCCACCGTGCCGGTCGCGGAAAGGGACGCGGCGAAGAGAGCGCCGGCTGTGAGCGTCAAGCGTGGATGCATGGGAGGCTTCGACTTTCCAACACCTAAAAAACGAGAGGGGGGATGAACGCGATCACCCGAGCCGGACGATGTAGCCGGCGCGGGGGAAGTGCACGTGGAGGGGGCCGTCGCCGTCGCGGGCGAGGACCACGCGCTCGGCGTTCGCCGCGACCAGGACGCCGCTAACCGGGTCCGATCCATAGTCGTCCGCGAAGACCGTGATCGGATCGCCGGGCGCGGCGGGCAGGGGATCGGCCGGATCGTGCCTGGTAAAATCGCCCGGCGTCGCGTCGCGCGCTTCGGCAAGGGCCTCCGGTCCGGTCATCTCCGTGCGTGACCCGTGGCCGATGGCGCCCAGACGCGCGCGCCAGGCGGCGAGGCGATCGAACCCCGTCAGGAGTTTCTCCGCCACCGCGGGCGCGGTCCCGCCCAGAAACCAGATGTTCAAATAGGCGGCGACGTCGGTCGGTCCCGCTCGCGGGCCGTCGAGGAAATCCGCGCCGCCGGTGGCGAGCGCGCCCTCGATCCACGCGGCCTGCGCGCGCCACTGACCTTGCATAGGGGTGGCCGCCGCTTTCATGGCGACCACGTCGAACGCCCGTCCCGACATCTTTTCGCGGTCCTCGATGAAGGCCTTGGGCACGTGCTCACCGAGCTCTGCGAAGACGACCGGCACGGTCGTCTGGAAAAAGAGGCGGTCGGCCCAGAAATTCACCCCCTTGGACAGGGCCGCCGTCGGTGCGGCCGATCCCTTACGCCGGACGATCTCGGCGAGAATCACCTGGGTGTCGCAGAAGATATCCGCGCCGATCTGCATCACCGGCGTGCGGCGGTAGCCGCCGGTCAGAGGGATGAGGTCGGGCTTGGGCATGAGCGTGGGAATGACCACCGAGCGCCAGGCGATCGCCTCGATGCCGAACATCAGCCGCACTTTCTCCGAGAACGGCGAGGCGTCGTAGTGGTGCAGGATGTAGGGCGGGCTCGGGTCCACGGGCGGGTCCTTGGGAAATATTCGAGTTCAGCGCGGGCGGTCGCCGATGATGGTCACCCGTTCCATCCGGCGCACCGCCGGCCAGTAGTCTGACACCGCATAGTGTTGGCTGGAGCGATTGTCCCAGAAGGCGATGGAATTGGCTTCCCAGCGGAAACGGCACTGGTGTTCGGGAACGGCCGCCTGAGCGTAGAGGCGCGCGAGAAGGGCGTCCGACTCGCTCCTTTCCATGCCGACGATGTGCTGGGTGAAGGCGGCGTTGACATAGAGCGCCTTTCGTCCGGTTTCGGGATGGGTGCGCACCACGGGATGTTCGACAGCCGGATATTTGGCGTTGAACGCCGCGATTTCCGCCTCGCTTTTGCCGGCCTTGCGCATGCCGGTGCGGAAATGGGCGAAGTCATGGACGGCGAGGGCGCCGTCGATCTGCGCCTTGACCGCCTCGGGCAGCGTCTCGAAGGCGGCGTACATGTCGGCGAACAACGTGTCGCCGCCGACCGGGGGGATCTCCACGGCGCGAAGGATCGATCCCAGGGAGGGGGCCTCTCGCCAGGTCACGTCGCTGTGCCAGGTGTTTTCCCGGCCGCGGCTTTCCCGATCGTGGGTGATGGCCAGGACCTGGGGATATCCGGGTTTGTGAGGCGCGAACGGGTGGACCTCCAAGGCTCCGAATTGGCTCGCGAACGTAAGGTGCTGATCGGTGGTGAGCGCCTGATCGTGGAAGAACAACACCTTCCATTCGATGAGCGCGGCGCGAAGAACGGCTACCGCTTCCGCTGAAAGGGACCGCCGCAGATCGACGCCCTCGATCTCGGCCCCGATTGTGGGGGTGAGGGGCGAGAGGGTCAGGCCGGCAAATTGCTTTGTTTTCAGGGGCTTGTTCATCGTTCCTTCCCTCCGTTGGCGGTCTGGCAGAGCGCGCGCTCGAAGAGCGCGAACAGCCGTTCCCAATGGCGCTCCGCTGCTGTCCTGTCATAAGCCGCTCTTTGGGGAAAAGCGAAGCCGTGCTCGACGCCGGGATAGACCTCGACCTCGGCCCGGACGGGGGCGGCGGCCATCGCCGCGGCGAGGGCGCGAACCATCGTCATCGGCGCCCACGAATCGGTTTCCGCGCAGGCGAAATAGAGTTCCGCGGCCACGTTCGCGGCGACGACGTGCGGGCTGTCGATCCTATCGGTGACCAGGCGGACGCCGTAGATCGAGGCGGCGGCGCGAACCTGATCTGGAAACGCCGCGGCGGCGCTGATCGCGAACTGGCCGCTCATGCAATAGCCGACCGCTCCCACCCGCGTTTCGTCGGCGGCCGGATCGGCGGCGGCGTGGGCGAGGAGGCCGTGCGTATCCTCCATGACCCGCGGGATGGTCAGGGTTCCCATCAACTCCATCATCTTCGCCCTTACCGGCGCGTCCTCGTCCCGCGAGAACGAACCCAATTCCATCACCCCCTCGCGATAGTAGAGGTTGGGGAGCATGACACAGTAGCCGACCGCGGCGAGCCGCCGTGCCATGTCGCGCAATTCCTCGCGGATCGCGGGGGCGTCCATGTAGAAGAGGATCACCGGGTGCGGCCCGTCCCGCTCGGGGTGGGTGACGAAGGTGCTCATCGCCCCGTCGGCGGTAGAAATATCGATCTGCCGTTCGATCATCGCGCGTTCACTTTCCTTGGGTGTTTGTAGGTGGGACGGACAAAAAAAGGACCCACGGCGAAGCGATGGCGACCCCCATGACCCAATCGACCCATTCCTTCCTCCGCCCCTCCGGCCTGATCGGGGCGGTGGCGGCGCTCCTGCTTTCGCTCCAGCCGCTCGGCGCGCTGGCCGCGGCGGCAGATCCGGCGGCGGCGCGGATCGAAGTGCTCGATCAGGCGCTCCTCGAAACCATGAAGGCGGGTCCGATCCTCGGGGTCAAGGGCCGCTATCGCAAGCTCGAGCCGGTGATCGCCGCTTCCTTCGATCTGCCGACCATGACCCGCTTCGCCGTGGGACCGACGTGGGCCTCGATGTCCGAAACCGACCGTCAAGCGCTGGTGAAAGCGTTCACCCGCCTCTCCACCGCCAGCTACGCCCACAATTTCGACCGATATGGCGGAGAGCGGTTCAGCGTCGATCCGGCGGTGGTGACCAGGGGCGTGGACAAAATCGTCCAGACGCATCTGATTCCGGCCCGCGGCGCCCCGGTCGCGCTCTCCTACCGCATGCGTGACGTGGGCGGGGCGTGGAAGATCATCGATGTCAACTACGGCGCGATCAGCCAGCTCACCACCCGCCGCGCCGACTTCGCCCAGCCGCTGGCCATCGGCGGTGCGAAGGGCCTTCTCGCCCATCTCGACGCCCTTTCCGACAAGCTGCTCCGCTCGTAGAGGCGCTGCTCTGGCCGGGGGAGGGGGCGAGAACTAGCGGTTCACCGCGCGCATCATCGATTCGGAGTAACGCGCACCGGCCGCCGCATTGGACGGAAAGGCGGCGTCGATCTCCGCAAGCTCGGTGGCGGAAAGCTGGACATCCACCGCCCCGGCGTTCTCGTCCAGATATTTGCGGCGTTTGGTCCCCGGAATGGGGATGATGTCCTGGCCCTGGGCCAGAACCCACGCGAGGGCGAGCTGGGACGCGGTCACCCCCTTGCGAGCGGCGATCGTGGTCACCTTGTCGACGAGCCGCAGATTCCTGGTAAAGTTCTCGCCCTGAAAACGGGGGCTGGTGCGACGGTAGTCGTCGGGGGGAAAATCGTTCGGGCTCTTGATCTCGCCGGTCAGAAATCCCCGACCTAGCGGGCTGTAGGGCACCAGGGCGACTCCCAGCCTGCGGCAGGTGTCCAGCACGGCGCCCTCGGGATCGCGGGTCCACAAGGAATATTCGCTCTGCAACGCGGTGATCGGGTGGACGGCATGGGCTCGCTCGAGAGTGGCGGCCGACGCTTCGGAAAGGCCGATGTGGCGAATCTTGCCGGTCTTGACCAGGTCCGAGAGCGCCCCGACGGTCTCTTCAATGGGCGTCTTTGGGTCGACCCGATGCTGGTAATAGAGGTCGATGGTTTCGACCTTCAGCCGTCGGAGGCTGCCCTCCACCGCCGAGCGGACATAGTCCGGCGCCCCGCGAACTTCGCGCCGCCCCGGATCTTCCGGATCGAAATAGAGGCCGAACTTGGTGGCGAGAAACACCTGATCGCGCTTTCCCACTATCGCCTCGCCGACGAGGGCTTCGTTGGTGTGGGGGCCATAGACGTCGGCGGTGTCCAGAAAGCCGATGCCCAGATCGAGCGCGCGATGGATTGTGGCGATCGACTCGCGGTCGTCGCGGCGACCGTACGCATAGGTCATTCCCATGCAACCGAGGCCGATTGCGGAAACCATTGGGCCACCGGTCCCGAGTTGACGAAATTTCATGACCGATTTTCCTTGAGTGGGGCGAGGGCGGCCGCGAGGGTCGTTCGCAACTCCGGCAAACTCCGTCAACCCCGCTCATGGCGGGCGGGCGGCGGACCCATGAGCGCGGGCTGGAAGAGGAGGGCCGAGACGAGGGTCCAGACCAGTGAAATCATCAGCAATTTCCCCATGCTGGCGGTGCCGGGGTGGCTTGAGGCCCACAGGCTGCCGAACCCCGTTGCGGTCGCCAGGGCGCTGAAGAACACCGCCCGGGTGAGGCTCGATTGCAGGAGGTGCGACCCGCCCGACCGCCACGCCATGACGAAATAGATGTGGAAGGCCACGCCGATTCCGAAGAGGAGCGGCAGGGCGATAATGTTGGCGAAATTCAGCGACTGACCGATGGCGACACAGCTTCCCAGCGTCAGAAGACCGGTGAGCACGATCGGGGCCATGGTGATGGCCACGTCGCGCGCCCGCCGCAAGGCGACGAAGAGCAGGCCGGTGATGGCCACGAAGGACAGGACGCCCGCCTCGAGGAAGGCCCCCGCCACTGCCCGGCCACCTTGCTGGGTGTCATAGGGCGAACCGGTGAGATCCGGAGCGACTTTGGCCACCGCGGCGATGAATCCGGTGAGGACGACATCGTTGTTGGAATCCCCACGGGGAACCAGTGAGACGCGCGCCCGCCCGTCCGGCGCGAGCCAGTCACGGCTGATCTCGACGGGAAGAGTCTGGATGGTCACCGGGCCGGCCTGAAGCGCCTCTCGGGTCTGGCCGAGCACGGTTTGGAGCGGCGCCATCAGGCCGGCGCCCGCCCGCGCCCGGACCGCCGGTCGCGCCGCCGCTAGCCAATCGAAGTCATTGGCCAGGCGGCGAGCCCCGGCCACCGTCGGCCCCGCGGACACCGCCGCGGCGGCGCGCAGATCGCCGGCCGTGAGGCGCAGAGCGGCGACCACCTCAGCATCGCTCGGCGGAGACGCGACGACGATGGGGTCGAGAGTGAGATCCAGAAGGCTCGCGGCATCGCCGATGGCGGCCAGCTTTTGAGCCTGATCGGCCGGCACGAAACTGCTGAGAGTCCGCGCCTCGGCGACCTGCGGGATGCGTTCCATGCGCGTCGCCCGGGCGTTGGCGGCCGCCAGGGAAGGGGCGATCAGCTCCAGGGTGTTGGGCGACTGCTCCGGATCGCGCATCAGTTCGAGCAAGGTCGATACCGATTCCACTTTCACGCTCTTGAGGTGCAGAGGATTGAAGTCGAAGCGGAGAAAGGGCAGCAACCCCGCGCAGACCACCGCCGCGACCGCCGCCGCGCCGACCACCCACCATCGCCGCCCGAGAATGAACCGGTCCAGTCCGCCAAGTCCAAGGCCGCTTTCCGTCCTCGCGGGCGGCCCGGGGCGGAGCAGGCGGATGAGCGCCGGGAGAAACGAGAGATTGAGCGCCAAGGCGACGAACATGCCGATCCCGGCGATCACGCCCAGTTGCGAGACGCCGACATAGGCGGTGGGCGCGAAGGCGAGGAAGCCCAGAGCGATCGCCGTCGCCGCCAGGGTGAGGGCGCGGCCCATGCCGGCGCCGGCGCCCACGAGCGCGCCTTCGAGGGTCGCGCCCCCCGCCTGTTCGGCGCGGAACCGGACCGTGAACTGGATGCCGAAGTCGATGCCGAGCCCGACAAACAGCGGGATGAACGCCACCGAGATCACGTTGAAGCGGTGAAAGACCACAAGTCCGGCGGCGGCGGCGGTCACAAGGCCGAGGATGGTGGTGACCAGGATGGCGCCGATCAACCGCGCCGACCGCACGGCGAACCACAGCATGGCGACGATGGCGCTGATGGCGAGCACCGCGATCAGGGGCGCGCGCTCGGCGAGGGTGGCGAACTCCTCGTCCTGAAGCGGCGCCGGACCGGTGAGCCGGACGCGAACCCCGTGGGCGCGGTCCAGTCCCAGGCGAACGGCCGCCGAACGGATGAACTCGCTGGGCGCCGCGCCAGATTGGAGGCGCCCATAGTCGAGCACGGGGCTGGCGAGGATCAATCGACGCAATTCGCGCGGGTCCGCGGGCTTGCCGGCAATCAGCGTGCGCCAGGAGAAGAAGTCTGGTTTTCCCGCCCGCATTCGTTCGAGGTGATCGGACAGCCGGCCGATCGGTCGACCGAGATCGGCGAGCTTGGCCTGGTCGGCGTTCACGCCCTGGAGCGCCGTCGAAAGGGTCTGGGCCAGTCCTCGCAGCGTGGGATCGGCGGCGAGAGGGCCAAGGAAGGGTTGGGCGGCGATGAGCTGGTCCATGCGCGCACGCACGTCGGCTGGCGAGAGAAAGAGCAGGCCGTCGCGGGCGAAGAACGGTCCGCCGTCCGGCCGCTCCACGAAGCGGAAGAGGTCCGGGCGGCTCTTCAGGCGGCCCGTCAGGGCGTCGGCGGCCGCCTCGGCCAGCTCGGGAGTGGCCCCGTCGATCACGGTGACGATCTGGTCGCCCTCGGGCTGGAACAGGCGGTTGAAGGCCGCCTCCCGCTGGCGCCAGGGCAGTGTTTGCGAAATGAGCTTTTCGGTATTGCTGGTCAGGGAGAAGTGGGTCGCGACATAGCTCGCCGTCATCACGCCCAGCAGAACGCCGATCATGGCGACCATCCGGGGACGGCGCACGCTGACGCCAACCAGCCTTGCGATCGTCGAGGAAGGCGCGCCGGGCGGGGCGGCGGTCAGGGTGGTATCCATCGTCGAAGGTTCATGGCGCGGTCCGTATTCTAGCCGCCCACGGGCGATATCACAGGTCGGAGCGGCGATCGTTACCGCCGCGCAACACGCTTTGCATTGAACCCCCGCCGTTCGGCGGGATATGCGGGACGTGAGCAAGGAATTTTGCGTGCGCCGAACGATCCTGACCGCCGTCCTCGTGCTCGCGGTCTGCGGCGCCGGTGAGAGCGCGGCACGGTCGCCGATGATCCACGCCGTCGCCTCGCCCGACGATCCGTGGGAAAGCTTCAACCGCCGGGCGTTCGCCTTCAATCAGGAGATCGACAGACTTTTCATCCGTCCGGCTGCCTTTCTGGCGCGGGGACTGACCCCCGGCCCGCTCGGAAGGGCGCTGCACAACATTCTCAGCAATCTGGGCGAGCCGGTGGTGATCGCCAACGATCTGCTGCAACACAGGATCGCCAAGGCCGCCTCGGCGACGGCCCGGCTGGTGGTGAACACCACGGCCGGCCTGTTCGGGGCGGTCGATATCGCGGCGCGGATCGGTCTGCCCCACCATCCCAACAGTTTCGCCGACACCCTCGGGCGCTATGGCGCGGTCGCCGGACCCTACCTCTATCTGCCGCTGCTCGGCCCCACGACGGTCCGCGATCTGGTCGGCGCGGGCTTCGACACCACCCTCACGCCGCTGTTCTATTTCAAATACCGGGACAGCACCGAAATCCTCATCACCCTGGCCGTCCTCGGCGGTCTCGACCAGCGCGCGGAAGCGGACGACGACCTGAACACCCTGCTCGCCGACGCGGCCGACCCGTACGCGACCCTGCGCTCCACCTATCTTCAGCTTCGCCAAGGCGAGATCGACGCGGGCCGAAAGGCGCCGGCCGCGCTCCCCGACATCGAGAGCGTTCCGGCGACTCCGACGTCCGCCATGCCCGACGTCGAGAGCGAACCGCCGCCCGAGACCGCCCCAGAGCCCCATGCGACCGCCGCGGGTGAGGCGGAGCCGGTGCTCGCGCTCGACGATCCCCGGCGCATCTCGAGCAGAGCGAGATCCCTATTCAGGACGGGGCCCGGCCGTTCCGATCCGGTTGGCCAGCAACCGACGCCCTTCGAGGGCTTGCCACGCGAGGAGGGCGGGCAATCCGATCGTCAAGTCGCGGGCGCGTTTTAGCAGGGACAGGGCGATCGCCAGGTCGGAGCCGAGGCCGAAGAGGGGACCCACGACCGCATAGGCCGCCTCCTGAACGCCAAGTCCCATGGGCGCGACGACCACGGCGCTGCGCGCGGCGGTGACCAGGCTCTCGATGGCGATAACCGCGGTGAGGCTCACGTCCACCCCCGCGAGGCGAAGAGCCAGCCAGCAACCGACCGCGCTCGCCACCCATGCGGTGAAGTGGAGCGAGACTCCGACGGCGACGCGCCACGGCCGCTCATAGATGGTCGCCAAAGCTCGCCCGATCACCTCGGCGCGCATGGCCACGCCAGGCGACCACCGCCGCGCCAGAGCCTCGATGAGGCCCGAGCCGCGTCGCTGCACGGCGATGAAGGTCGCCGCTCCGATCCCCGAGAGCGCCAGACCGCCGAACACCGCCGCGATCAGCCCCGTGTGTGTCGAACCGGAGCCCAGGCGCAACGCCAGAAGTCCGACGCCAATCGCGGTGAACGCCACCTGGGCGATCAACTCGGCGGTCACGTCGACCAGCGTGGTGGCGAAGGCCGCGTCCCCCCCGATGCCGCCGAGAATCGCCGCCCGCGCGCCGATCAGCCAACCGCCGAGCGGCGAGAACGGGAGAAGCTCGCCGGCCGAATCCCGC
>JBDTKQ010000109.1:0-3377 GCA_039935235.1 Caulobacteraceae bacterium | reverse complement strand
CGCGCGCGGCGACGCCGATGAGGCGGCTCCGCTCCTCGACGACTTCGCGCGCCGGGCAGCCGCCTTCCACCGGGTGGACCCCGGCTGCCACGCCAAGGGGGTTCTGGCGGCGTTCGGGATCGACGTGCGCGACCCCGCCACCGACCGGCGGCTGGTCGAGTTCTGCCTGTCGCTCACACCCGAGCAGACCCTGGCCAACGGCCCGCGCGGGCTGGCGCGGCGGGCCTTCGCCGACCTTCTGGCCCCGGCGGTGCTGGACAGCCCGACCCGCGGCTATCAGGGCGTCGACTGGCACGAGGGCGCGAGCGCCGCCCGGGCCGCGATCGCCGAGGAGGTGGAGCGGCTGGCCGACTGCCCGCCGGCGGCGGCCATGCTCGACATCGACCGCCTCCGCCGCCTCGCGCGCGACTGGCCGGCCGGCGGCTGGCCCGAGGACGCCGTGATGGCGCCGTGGCGGCTCGCCCTGCTGCGCGGCGTCTGCGTCGGCCGGTTCATTCGCCGCGCGACGGGAGCCAACGCGTGAGGCGGGCGCGCGACACGGCCCTTGCGAGCGAAGCGCTGGCGTGGGTGGCGCTCGCCGGACTCGGTCTTCGCCTGGCGCCCTTCCGCTGGATCGCCGCGGCGGCGAACCGCAAAGCTCGCGTGTCCGCGTCGGACGAGGCCGGGGTCATCGACAAGGTGCGCTGGGCGGTGACGGCGGCGGCGCGGCGCTCGCCGTGGCGGCCGGCCTGTTTCGAGGAGGGTCTTGCCGCCCACGCCATGCTGCGGCGCCGCGGCGTCGCCTCCGTCCTCTACTATGGCGCCCGCCGCGGGGGCGCCCCCGGCCTCGCCGCTCATGTATGGGTGAGAGCGGGCGGCCAGGATGTGGTCGGCGGCGCCGGGGCGGGTGACTTCGCGATTCTCGCCGCGTGGCCGGCCGCGGGGGAGAGGGTCTGATGGCGGAGGAACCGCGGCGCAAGACCGCCCTGATCACCGGCGTCACCGGCCAGGACGGGGCATATCTCGCCGATCTGCTGCTGGCCAAGGGCTATTGCGTGCATGGCCTGAAACGGCGTTCGTCGTCGTTCAACACCGGCCGGATCGACCACATCTACCAGGACCCCCACGAGCCTGATCAGCGCTTCGTCCTGCACTTCGCCGACATGACCGACGCCACCAACCTGATCCGCATCGTCCAAGCGGTGCGGCCCGACGAGATCTACAATCTCGCCGCCCAGTCGCACGTGCAGGTGAGTTTCGAGACCGCCGAGTACACGGCCAACGCCGATGGCCTGGGACCCCTTCGCCTGCTTGAGGCCATCCGACTTTTGGGCCTGACCGACACCTGCCGGTTCTACCAGGCCTCGACCTCCGAGCTGTTCGGCGCGGCGCGGGAGCGCCCGCAAAGCGAGACCACGCCCTTCGCCCCCCGCAGCCCCTATGCGGTGGCGAAGCTCTACGCCTTCTGGATGGTGGTGAATTACCGGGAAGCCTGGGGCATCCACGCGTCCAACGGCATCCTGTTCAACCACGAGAGCCCGGTGCGCGGAGAGACCTTCGTCACCCGCAAGATTACCCGGGCGGCGGCGGCGATCCGCCTGGGCAGACAGGACAGGCTCTACCTCGGAAATCTCCATGCCCGCCGCGACTGGGGGCACGCGCGCGACTATGTGCGGGGAATGTGGGCCATGCTCCAGCAGGAGACGCCGGACGACTATGTGCTGGCCACCGGTGAGGACCGCTCGGTGCGCGACTTCGCCACCGCCGCCTTCGCGCGGGCGGGGATTGCCCTCGAATGGCGCGGATCGGGGGCGGCGGAGGAGGGGATCGACGCGGCGAGCGGGCGCGCCGTCGTCGCGGTCGATCCGCGCTATTTTCGGCCGACGGAGGTGGAGGTGCTGCGCGGCGACGCGTCCAAGGCGCGCGAGCGGCTCGCCTGGCGCCCGGAGATCTCCTTCGCCGATCTCGTCGTCGAGATGGTCGACGCCGATCTGCGCCTGATGGCCGCGGAGTCCCGGCCGGCGGGCCGGGAATGAGCGGTCGAGCCGCGCCGTTCTGGCCGCTGGCGGCGAGCACCTGGGACGGCGCCGAGCGGCGGGCGGCCATCGCCGTGATCGAGAGCGGCGAGACCACCATGGGGGCACGGGTCGCCGCGTTCGAGGTCCGCTTTGCAGAGACGGTCGGCGCGCGCCACGCGGTGATGGTCAACTCGGGATCCTCGGCCAATCTGCTGGCGGTCGCCTGTCTGTTCTTTACCGATCCCCCGCGCGCCCGGGCCGGCGCGGTGGCCGTGGTCCCGGCGGTGTCGTGGGCGACGACCTATTTTCCGCTCGCGCAATACGGCCTGATCCTGCGCTTCGTCGACGTCGACGCCGGGACGCTGAACTTCGATCTGGCCGCTCTCGAACGGGCGCTGGACCACGACGTCGCGGTGGTCTTCGCGGTCAATCTGCTGGGCAATCCCAACGACTTCGACGCCGTGCGCCGCCTGGTCGAGGCGCGCGGCATCGCCCTTCTGGAAGACAACTGCGAATCCCTCGGCGCGACCTGGGGGGGCCGGGCGGCGGGGACCTTCGGGGCGGTGGGAACCTTCAGCACCTTCTTCAGCCACCACATCTCGACCATGGAAGGCGGGGTATGCGTCACCGACGACGAAGAGCTGCACCACATCCTGCTCGCCCTGCGCGCCCACGGCTGGACGCGCGACCTGCCGCGGTCCAACCGCGTGGCGGAACCGGCGCAAGGCGGCGACTTCCACGAGCTCTACCGGTTCGTCCTGCCCGGCTACAATCTTCGGCCCACCGAGGTCGCCGCCGCCATCGGCCTCGAGCAGCTGGCGAAACTCCCGGGCTTCGTCGCCGCCCGGCGGGCCAATGCCGCGCGATTTGTCGCCGCCATGGCTGATGTCCCGGGCGTCCGCACCCAGAAGGAACTGGGTGAGAGCAGCTGGTTCGGCTTCGCCCTGACCCTGACCGGCCAGGCCACCCGCTCGCGCGAGGAGGTGGTCGCCAGGCTCGCCGCCGACGGGGTGGAGAGCCGCCCGATCGTCGCCGGCAACTTCACCCGCCAGCCGGTGATGGCTCGCCTCCGTCACGAGCCTCCGCCGCCGCTGCCCGCCGCCGACGCGGTCCACGAGCGGGGGTTCTACATCGGCAATCCGCACCATGAGGCGGACGATGCGATCGATCGGCTGGCGAAAATCGTGCAGGACGCGGTCGGTTGAAGGTGTGGGTGACCGGCGCCGCGGGCTTCGTTGGCCGCACCCTGCTGGCCGATCCGCGGGCGGCGGCGCACGAGATCGTCGCGCCCGGCCGTCGCGATCTGGACCTCTTCGACCGGGCGGCGTGCGCGGCCTTCGCGCGGGAGCATCGTCCGGACCTGGTCATTCATCTGGCGGG
>JBDTKQ010000108.1:0-2249 GCA_039935235.1 Caulobacteraceae bacterium | reverse complement strand
GGACGCTATGCGGTGATGGCCATGACCGAGCTGGCCGGTCACGCGTCGGCGACCGCCCTGCCTCTGGCCGCCATCGCGGCGCGCCAGCAGATCTCGCAGCCCTATCTCGAACAGCTTTTCGCCCGTCTTCGCCGCCGCGGCCTGGTCCGCTCGGTGCGCGGGCGCGGCGGCGGCTACCGGCTGGCGCGGCCGGCGGAGGACCTCACCGTCGCCGATGTGGTGACCGCCGTGGACGAACCGCTGCGCGCCACGCGGTGCTCCGGTTCAGGCGCGGGATGCATGAAGGGGGGCGCCCGCTGCCTCACCCATGATCTTTGGGAAGAGACGGGCCGGCAGATTCGCGACTATCTCGCCGCGGTCTCTCTCGCCGACGTTCTGGCCGGACGGCTGCGCCCGGGCGAGGGAGCGACGAAGTGACCGCGCCGGTCTATCTCGACTACAACGCCACCGCCAAGGTGCGCCCGTTGGCGGCGGCGGCGGTGGCCGACGCGCTGGCGGAGGGCGGCAACCCGTCCTCGGTCCACGCGGCCGGTCGCGCGGCGAGGGCGACCGTCGAGGCCGCCCGTCGCGCGGTCGCGGCTCTGGTCGGCGCGGCGCCGGAAACGGTGACCTTCACCGGCGGGGGCACCGAAGCCAATGCCTTGGCGATTCGCAGCGCCGCGGCCGACGGGGCGAGGCGGATCCTCGTGAGCGCCACCGAGCACGATTGCGTGCGCGCCGAGGCGGAGGCGACGGGCCTGCCCGTGGAAATCTGGCCGGTGGACGCCCATGGCCTCGCGGATTTGCGCTGGCTGAGCGAACGGGTCGCGGCCGATGGTCGCCCTCTGGTGTGCATGATGCTCGCCAACAACGAGACCGGCGTGGCGCAGCCCATGGTCGACGTCGGAACGATTACCGGGGAAGCCGGCGGATGGCTGCACGTCGACGCCGTTCAAGCGGCGGGCAAGATCGAAATCGACTTCGAGAGCATGTGGGCGCGCAGCCTTGCCATTTCCGCCCACAAACTCGGCGGGCCGCAAGGCGTCGGGGCCTTGATTTCAGAGGGCCCCCTCACCCCGCAATTCCACGGCGGAGGACAGGAACGCGGCCGCCGCCCGGGCACGGAAAACGTCCCCGGCATCGCCGGATTCGGGGCCGCGGCCCTCGCCGCCGTGCGGGATATGGCGGCTTTGACCGGCCAGTCGGCATGGCGCGACGCCCTCGCCGCGCGGATCGTCGAACTTGGGGGCGTGGTCCTCGGCGACGGGGCGGAGCGTCTGCCCCAGACGCTGTGCGTCGCCACGCCGGGCTTCGCCTCGGAACTGCAGGTCATGGCCCTCGATCTGGCGGGGGTGATGATCAGCGCCGGGGCGGCCTGTTCCTCGGGCAAGGTCAAGGCCAGCCGGGTCGTGGAAGCCATGGGCCGGCCGGACCTCGCGCCCTTCGCCGTGCGCATCAGCGGCGGATGGGCGACCACCCGGGACGACTGGCGTCGCTGCGGCGAGGCGTGGATCGAGGCCCGCCACCGCCAGTCCAAACGGATCCGGGAGTTTGCGTGAGATGAACATCGCGGTTCAAACCATCGAGCACGTCGCCGATCTCGAGCGCTACAAGCACGGCTTCGTCAGCGACATCGACCAGGAGTTCGCCCCCAAAGGGCTCTCCGAGGCCATCGTCCGCTTCATCTCCGCCAAGAAGGGCGAGCCGCAATGGATGCTCGACTGGCGGCTTGAGGCGTATCGCCGATGGCTGGCGCTGGAGGAGCCGACGTGGGCGCGGGTGAACTTTCCGCGCATCGACTATCAGGACAGCTATTATTACGCGGCGCCGAAGGAAAAAGTCGGGCCGGGCAGCCTCGACGAGGTCGATCCGGATCTTCTGGCGGTCTACGCCAAGCTCGGCATCCCGTTGAAGGAACAGGAAGTTCTCGCCGGCGTGCAGGGCGCCCCGCGCTATGCGGTGGACGCGGTGTTCGACAGCGTCTCGGTGGTCACCACCTTCAAGAAGGAGCTGGCGCAGGCCGGCGTGATCTTCTGCTCGATGAGCGAGGCGATCCGCGACCACGGCGAGCTGGTTCGTCGCTATCTGGGTTCGGTGGTTCCGGTGTCGGACAATTATTTCGCCTGCCTCAACAGCGCGGTCTTCTCCGACGGCAGTTTCGTCTATGTGCCGCCGGGCGTGCGCTGCCCGATGGAGCTGTCCACCTATTTCCGGATCAACGCCGCCCAGTCCGGCCAGTTCGAGCGCACCTTGATCATCGCCGACAAAGG
>JBDTKQ010000107.1:0-2601 GCA_039935235.1 Caulobacteraceae bacterium | reverse complement strand
GAAGCGGCGTATCCGGGACCCAGGGGCTTGAGCGGCCGGCGACAAATCAGCGCGGCGGTGTAGGATCGCGGCGAGATTCCAGCGGGAGGGTCCGGATGGTTGTCGCGATATTGCTGGCCGGGCTGGCGCTCCTCGGCCTGGCCTACGGCGTCGCCCTCGTCCGGACCGCCGCGGCGCGCGGTCAGCTGCTCCCGGGGCCCGAAAGCGTCGCGCTGGGCGCGGTGACCAACTTCTTCGACACCCTCGGGATCGGCTCGTTCGCCCCGTCGACCGCGTGGCTGAAGCTGCGCAAGCTCGTGCCCGACAGTTTTCTTCCCGTCGTCCTCAACGCCGGCCACGCCCTGCCGACCGTTGTTGAGGCGCTGATCTTCATCAATCTGGTCAAGGTCGATCCGGCGCTGCTGGCGACGTGCATCGCCGCCGCCGTGGTCGGGGCGATCATCGGCGCGCCGGTGGTGGTTCGCCTGCCGGTGCGGGTGGTGCAGGGCGTGGTGGGCGCGGCGCTCATTATCGCCGCCGCTCTCTTCGCCATGAAGAACCTCGGCCTGATGCCGCAAGGCGGAGCAGCGCTCGCGCTCCCGCCGGGCCTCTTCGCCCTGGCCGTCGTCGGCTATTTCGTCATGGGCGCCCTGATGACCGCCGGCATCGGCCTCTACGCCCCGTCCCTGATCATGCTCAGCCTCATGGGCCTGGACCCCAAGGCCTCGTTCCCGGTGATGATGGGGGCGTGCGCATTTCTCATGCCGGTGAGCGGGCTGGGGTTCCTCAAGTCGCGGCGGATCGATCTTCGGGTCGTGCTCGGCCTCGCCCTCGGCGGGATTCCGGCGGTCGCCGTCGCGGCGCTGATCGTCAAGTCCCTGCCGCTGACCGCGATCCGCTGGGGAGTGGTGGTCGTCGTGATCTATGCCGCCGCCATCCTCATCCGCGCGGCGCTGCGGCCGGCGGCGAAGGCGACCGCGGCCACGGCGGTCGTCGCGCCCTGATCAGGCGGCCGCCTTCAGCCGCTCGAGAAGCTGGCCGTGGAGCGCCTCGTTGGCGACGCACACCGAGCCCGTGGCGATCGGGTCGGCGCCGCCGTCGGCGTCGGTGACCACGCCGCCCGCCTCGGCCACCATCAGAAGGCCGGCGGCCATGTCCCAGGCGCCCAGGTCGCGCTCCCAGAAGCCGTCGAAGCGGCCGGCGGCGACCCACGCCAGATCGAGCGCCGCGGCGCCGAAGCGGCGGACGCCCGACACCCTCTGGCTGATCTGGTGCAGCTCCTTGAGGAAGCGGCCGTGCTGGCCGTGGCCGAGGAACGGAATGCCGGTGGCGAACACCGCCTCCTCGAAACGGGTTCGCGCCGCGACCCTCAGGCGTCGGTCGTTGAGATAGGCGCCCCGGCCCCGCTCGGTCCAGAAGAGATCGGCATTGGCGGGGTTGTAGGTCACCCCAGCCACCGCCTGTCCCTCGCGCATGAGGGCGATGTTGATCGCGAAATGCGGCATGGCGTGGAGGAAGTTGGTGGTTCCGTCCAATGGATCGACGATCCAGGTGTGGGTCTTGTCGGTGCCCTCGATCATCCCGCGTTCCTCGCCGAGAAAGCCGTAGCCGGGGCGCGCGCGCAGAAGCTCCTCGAACAGGGTCTGCTCGGCCTTGAGGTCGGCGGACGAGACATAGTCGGCGGCGCCCTTGCGGGAGACCTGAAGCTCGGCGACCTCGCCGAAGTCGCGGGCGAGCGCGCGGCCCGCCTTGCGGGCGGCCTCGATCATCACCTTGACCAGCGTCGTGGGGGTGGTCACGCGCCGCCTATTCGGCCCGACGCACGTATTCGCCGGTCTGGGTCGAGACGAGGATACGCTCGCCCTCGCCCATATAGGGGGGGATCATCACCCGCATGCCGTTCGAGGCCTTGGCCGGCTTGTACGACGACGAGGCGGTCTGGCCCTTGGTCGTCGGTTCGGTCTCGATCACCTCGAGCACGACCTGTTCGGGCAGTTCGATGCCGATCGGGCGTTCGTCGTGCAGCTCGAGGGTGACGAGCATGCCGTCGTGGAGAAAGCGGACCTGATCCTCACCGACGAAGTCCTTTTGCAGCTCGATCTGCTCATAGTTCTGCTGGTCCATGAAGACGAGGACATCGCCCTGTTCATAGAGGTACTGAAAGGTTTTCTGTTCCAGCGTCACCCGGTCGACCTTGTCTTCCGAGCGGAAGCGCTCGTTCAGCTTGCTGCCGGTAATCAGGTTCTTCAGCTCGATATGGTTGAACGCCCCGCCCTTGCCGGGCTTGACGTGGGCGATCTTCACCGCCCGCCAGATTCCGCCCTGGTGGAGGATGACGTTGCCGACCCGGACTTCGTTGGTAGGTACCGCGACCACGCGATCTCCCTTGGTTGCAAAACGGCGATTTCGAAAGGCGGCGGACCCTAGGGGGCGGGCGCTTCGGAGGCAAGGCGGCGGATGAGGCCCTCGGCGATGGCGCCGCCGAACGCGCGGACGGCGGCGGCGGGACCCTCGGGATGGGTCCAGACCCCCGCCGAAACCGCCAGCATGTCCGCGCCCGCGGCCACCAGCGGGCGACAGTTGGCCGCCGTGATCCCGCCGATTGCGACGCAGGGAATGACC
>JBDTKQ010000106.1:0-11083 GCA_039935235.1 Caulobacteraceae bacterium | reverse complement strand
GACGCGATCACCGACGCGGTGACCGGGGGTGTGGACGGCGGCCCCATCCACGAGCGGCTGGCCCGGGCGTGGGGCCAGGGCGCGCGGGGCGCCGATCTGATCCGCCGCGCCCTGGTGCTTCTGGCCGACCACGAGCTCAACGCCTCGACCTTCGCCGCCCGGGTGACCGCCTCGACAGGCGCCTCGCTGGCGGCGTCGGCGCTCGCCGGCCTCGCGGCCCTCTCCGGACCCCTGCATGGCGGAGCGGCGGCGCGGGTGAGGGCGTGGGCGGACGTGGCCGAAAAATCGGACCCGCGTGAGGCGGTCCAGGCGCGGCGCGCCTTTCGCGGTCCCGCGCCCGGTTTCGGCCATCCCCTCTATCCCCACGGCGACCCGCGCGCCCGGGCGCTGATGGGCGCCTTCCGGCCCGCCGTTCCGCTCGAGGCCCTGAGGGCCGCGGTCGAGGAGGCCACCGGCGAGCGCGACAACGTCGATTTCGCCATGGTCGCGCTGGCGCGGGACCTCGGTCTGCCGCCGGACGCGCCCTTCGTTCTCTTCGCTGTCGCCCGCGCCGCGGGGTGGCTGGCCCATGCCATGGAACAGACTCTGGGCGGCGCCCTCATCCGTCCCCGCGCCCGCTACGTGGGTCCCGACCCCGAGGTGTGAGGCGAGATCGGAGACCCGTGGAAGGGAACCTCGCCCCCGTCCCGACCTTACCTGCTGGAGGGCGTCCATCCCGAACGCCTGCGGATCGAGGTGCGTACTCCCATGGCCATCGCCCGGAAAGACGAAGCGCGCGCATTGGACGCGGATGAGCGCGACCTGGTCGAAAAGTCTCATCATCCGGCTGTTCAGGCGTTGCCGGACAAGGAACTCGCCGATTTGGTGAAGCTCGTTCGCGAGCGTCGCGACAAGGCCAGGGATCAGGAGCATCGGCTGCGGCGGGAAATCCGCGGCAAGAGCCCCGCCAGGGGCGCGACACCGGCCACGGCCGAGGAGGGATCGAAGCTCAAGGTCGCGGTCCTCGCCATGGCCATGCGCCGGCTCAACAACGAGATGGAGCGCCGCCGCCGAATGGCCGCGACGACCTCCATGGTCGACAACGCGCGAAAGGCGCTGGCGATGAAACAGGACGCCCGCCACGACGGCGCCCATTTCAATTCCCGTCACGCCCGCGAGGGGATGCGGCGGATCGCCAGCCAACGCACCGAGACTCTCGTTCGGCCGATGGAAACGGGCCGTCTGCGCAAGGCCGCGAGCGTGGCCCAGGCCAAGCGGGACGGGCGCTGACGCCAGGCGGTGTCCCCCGGTCCTATGGGGGGGCCGACGCGGGCGTCCCGGAGGAGGCGAGGGCCGCTCGCGCCGCCGCCCATCGCGCGTTGACCTCCGCGCGAAGGTCGCCCTTCGCCCCGCGCTGGATCAGCGCCATGCCCTGAAGCACGATGTCGCGCCCGAAAAGAAAGCGCGGCCGCCAGGACCAGCCGATCCTGTAGAGAGAAGAATCGGTGCGGGTCTCGCCGTCCTCGACCCAGGTGGTGACGATGGCCACCGGCACGTGAGCCTCCCCGGCGCCCTTGACCTTGGCCTCGTCCAGGGCATGGCCGAGACCGCCGGAAATCCAGTCGGCGCCGATCTGCGGGCGGGCGGCGGCGACCTCCATGGGGTGGCCGAGAACCGCGGTGGGGAAGATATAGCGCTGCGACTGGATGGCCTGCGCGGAATTCATGGCCCGGATCATCAGATGGCGGCCCTTGTCGTCGGCCGTCGCGGTGAGGACGAGGGCGGCGCGCGCCCGCGCATCGGCCCCCGCGGCCCTTTCCTCGGCCGCGTGCTGGCGATGGGCGTCCCAATAGTTCAGCGCGGCGATGGCCACGGCGAGTACCGCGGCGACCTCGCCGATGGTGAGCCAGAAACGGCCGCGTCTGCGCGAGGGCGGAGAGGGGGTTTCGTTCACGGCGCCCGTTTCCCCTTAGAGCAAACCCCGTTCCGATGGAATCATCTGAACGGGGATAATTTGCTCTGGATTCAAGAGTGTAGAGCCTGATTCAGCGCTTGCATCTGTTCCGTGCAAACGCATCAGGCTCTAGCGCGCGGGCAGGGCGGCGGCGGCGCGCGTCAACTCCGCGTATTGGCCGCCCTTTCGATAGCGGTAGAGATAGGTGGGAACGATCGGCTCCATGGCGCTGGCGACGATGCCCAGATCGGCCAGACCCAGGGCGTCCGCGGACACGACATTGTCCGAGCGCAACAGATCCACCTGATCTCTGGTGATCGGCGGGGCGATTAGGCCGGTCGCGGCGACAAGGTCGCCGGCGGCGCCCATCAGGCTTGCCACGCCGAAGGGGATCGGGACGAGCAGGCGCGAACGGCCGATTTCCCGCAGCATCAATTCCATCAACTCGCGGAAGGTGCGCACCGCCGGCCCTCCGAGCTCATAGGTGCGCCCCGCCGCGACGCTCTGTATCGCCGCCTCGCCCACGGCATTGGCGACATCGGTGACGAACACCGGCTGGAAGCGCGTGGCGCCGCCGCCGATCAGGGGAAGCGCCGGAGAGAGCGTGGCCATCGCCGCGAAGCGGTTGAAGAACCGGTCGGCGGCGCCGAAGACAATGGAGGGGCGCATCACGGTGGTGCTCGCGATCGCCTCGCGCGACGCGGTTTCACCGGCCGCCTTGGTCCGGGCGTAGACGGACCGCGACGCCGGATCGGCGCCGATGGCGGAGAGGTGGACGAAGATCTGGATGCCGCGCGCCGCGGCGGCGCCGGCGATGGCGCGGACGCCGTCGACATGGACCGCCTCGAAGGTCTGACGGCCGCTCTCATGGAGCACCCCGACGGCGTTGACGCAGGCCTCCGCCCCGTCGAGGGCGCGGCCGACCGAGGCGGCGTCGCGGATATTGGCCTGGACGATCTCGACCTGACCCACCTCACCCAGCATGCGGAGGCGATAGCCGCGGCCCGGCCGGCGCACCGCGACCCGTACCCGAAGCCCTCGTTTGGCCAGCGCCCGAACGATCTGGGCGCCGACGAAGCCGGAGCCGCCGAAGACCGTCACCAGCCCCTTCATGACCATCCTTCGCGCCGCCCCGCAACGGGGGCTTTCGCTTAACCGAGCGGGCGCGCCGGCGCAACGCAATGAAAAAACACCTCTCGCTTGGGAGAGGGAGGGGCCCGGCGCGGCCGGCGGGAGGGTGAGGAGGCGCGGCCGCGGGAAGTTCACATTGACGCCCCGCGGGGGGCGCCCTATGCGTCCGCCCCTCCCGCGCTCCGGCGTCGCCGGCGGGCCCAGGTGGCGGAATTGGTAGACGCGCTGGCTTCAGGTGCCAGTGGCTTAACGGCCGTGAAGGTTCGAGTCCTTTCCTGGGCACCAGAGGGGCGTCTGGCGGTAGGTCCGCCGGCGCCCCACCAAGCCCCGGAACGCCTCATTTTCTAAATCAAAACACTATGTTCTCTTGGCCGGTGCCCCTCTCCATCGGGTCGATGCGTGCCAAACCAACCCACGACAGCCGGGAAATTTTGGACTAGATTAGGGGGTATCAAAAATCCCTGAGCCCACGATACCCCAATGGCCCTGACCGATGTGGAAATCCGCAACGCCAAGGCCGGCCCCGAGCCCTACCGGCTGAAGCTAGATTGCGCTTCCTGCTCGCGGGCTCCTTGCGGCCTTCCTTTTTCTGCGCGGTAAAGGCCGCGAAAAGCGCGTGGGCACATTCCGCGCCACCGACTTCGAGAGCCCCGATCCCCTCCGAGCGCAGTCGCCGATCGCCGTGAATGTTCGCGACCGCTTTCTCGATTGCGCTGATTGGGGTCATCTTATCGCCTCCCAAGCCGCCTTCGCCTCCGCGAACAGGCCATAGCCGAGTTCCGCCTCGAGCGTGTCGCTGTTCATCCGAATGGGTTGATTGGGAGCCAGACCGTCCAGCCAGTCGTCCGCGTAGGTCGTGATGTAGGAGAACTGGTTCGGATCGAGGGCGTCCATGGCCACGTTGCAGAAATACTTGAACTGCGCCGGCGTCATGGCGCCGGGCGCCTTCCAGCCGCCCGCGCCATCGCTCACCGGGCTTCGCAGAGGATTCATCCGCACGATCCGACTCACCGCCGGCGCAGATACGCCGCTCTTTCCGCCGGTCATGACGTGAGCCAGGAAGGTCGCGATGTCTGGCGGCTCGTCGGTGACGGAACTCGCGAGCATGCGAAGATCGGTAAGCAGATTCTGCTTGGGTCTGGCCTGAAAGAACGGTGAACTCGGGTTGTCCTCCGGCGGGCCGACCAGAGCAGGGGTCGAGGTTCCGATGCTAAGGGCCGCGATGGTGTCGGGCGGGTTGCCCAACACGATGGCTTCGGCCACGGCGGCGAGGACCGGGTTGTTGCATCCCGTGATCGCGCCGTCCCAATAGCGGCCTCCGCCGAACGCCGCCGGTTCGTCGAAGAAAACAACCGGCGCGTTCGTGGATGCATGGATGGCTTCGGCAAGCGTCGCGTCCGACGGGGCGCCGCTCCCCCAATCCGGACCGGTCGCGGCCGCCGAGCGGAAGAAACGCGCGCTACTCCGGTCATAGTCGAACGCAGTGATGAGAAGATGGACGTCTGTGTTCGCGGCCTGTCGGCGCACGCCTGTCACCACCGACGAAAGCGCGACGTTTCCGGACGTCGGCATCAGCTTTTCGAGCGCCGGCAACTTGGCCTCTGCGCTGTATTTCGGTCCCATTTGAATGGCGTCGCTCAGCACCCGATCCAAGAGCATTTGGGTGGGCGAAAAAATCGCCCGCCGATTTTGCGCGTCGGCGAAAAACTCAAGCAGTTGGCCCAGCGCGACGTTCTCAACGAGGCCACCCAAGACGATGCTGCCGCCGGAAGTTCCGGCCACCAAGTCGAAATCCTGAAGCACCGCGCGTCCAGTCGCCGCCTCGCCATAGAGTGCAATCAGCGCCTTGACCTGAATGACGGCCCAAACGCCGCCGCCATCGAGGGACAATACGCGGTAGACCATCGCCGTCCTCCGATTTTGACCCGAATGTATGCCCTTGGCCTCTGCCGAAGCAATCAACCCCGCCGCCGCGCCGAGTCGATCAGGAGCGGTCACTTCACGAGCTAGAAACTCCAGACACTTCACGAGCTGGCCACAGCGGGCAGCGGCCCGCTTGTCCCCCCCGCCCCGCGCTCCTAAGCTTGGCGGACCATCGCCAAGAGAGTCCCGCAGCCGTGACCCACCATCTTCACCAGGGCGACCTGCCCGACGGGGTTCTGGCCGGAGCGCCGTCGGTGGCCGTGGATTCGGAGACCATGGGACTGCGCCTCGGGCGCGATCCGCTGTGCGTCGTGCAGATCGCCGACGGCGAGGGCGATATCCACGTCGTCCGCCTCGACCGGCCGGGCTACGACGCGCCCAACCTCAAGCACATCCTCGCCGATCCGGCGGTGCTCAAGATTTTCCATTTCGGACGGTTCGACATCGCCATGTTCCAGCTTCATCTGGGCGTGGAGACGGGGCCGGTCTATTGCACCAAGATCGCGTCGCGCCTCGCCCGCACCTACACCGACCGCCATGGCCTGAAGGATGTGACGCGCGAGCTCCTCGGAATCGAACTTTCCAAGGCGCAGCAGAGCAGCGACTGGGGGGCGGTCCAGCTTTCGTCCGACCAATTGGCCTATGCCGCCTCCGACGTTCAGAACCTCCACGCCCTCAAGCGCCGGCTCGACGCCATGCTGATCCGCGAGGGCCGCATGGAACTGGCCCAAAAGTGCTTCGACTTCCTTCCCGCGCGCGCCGCCCTCGATGTCGCCGGCTGGGAGGATGTCGACATCTTCGCCCATGCGTGACGGCGGACCTGCCGCGACCCGCCGCCTGCCCCACGGGGCGGCGCGGGCGCACACGCGCCTGGTGCGGTTCCTGCGCTTGGCTCTGCCCATGACCATGGTGGCGGTGATCGGCATCCTCGCCGGGCTGGTGGGCGCCCACGCCATCCGTCGACAGGCGGCGGCCCACCGCGACGCATCGACCCCCATCCGGATGATCAATCCGCACTTTTTCGGCCGCGACAACCGGGGCCGCGCCTATACCCTGGGCGCCCGAGAGGCGGCGCGCGACGAGCAGTCGTTTCAGCGGGTTTTGCTGAGCTATCCCTCCGTCACCCTCGACGTGGGCAGCGCCCATCCCTCGGTGCTCACCGCCGACACCGGCGTCTATCACGAGGACACGCGCGTCCTGTTCCTCAAGGGCCATGTGCGCGGCGCCGACGCCACGCACGCCCGCTTCGCCACCGACGAGGCGGTGGTCAACACCCGCACCGGCGTGGTCAACGGCGCGGGTTCCCTGGCCAGCGAGACCCCGGTGGGAGATGTCGCGGCGCGCAGTTTCGATGTCTACGACAAGGGCGACCGGGTGATATTGAAGGGTGGCGTCCACGCCCGCCTCAATGGCCGCTAGCGTCCAGCGGCCGATGTCGCTCTGGCTATTGCGGCGGGGCGGTTCTATCTGGCGGGCGCGCCGCGGCCGCGCGTCGGGCCGCGCGTCAGAAGAAAAGCTCAAGCCGATGATGCGATGGACCCTCGACATGGTCGGCCCGGCGGCCCTCGCCGCTCTGGCCGCCGTCGCGCTGGCGCAGGGCGCGCGCGCCCAGCCGGACACCCGCTCGAGCGCGCCCATCGACATCACCGCCGACCAGGCCGAGGTGACCAATTCCAAATGCCTCGCCGTCTGGCGCGGATCGGCGGAGGCGTTGCAGGGGCAGACCCGACTGCGGGCCGACACCATCAGTGTCTATTCTCAGCCCAAGGCCGCGGCGGCGGGCGGTCAGCCGACCTGCGGGGCCACCGACAGGATCGTCGCCGACGGCCACGTCTACTATGTCACGCCGCAACAGAACGCCCGGGGCGACCACGCCGTCTACGCCCAGGGCGCGGACGAGATCGTCATCACCGGCAATGTCATCGTCGTGCAGGGAAACGATGTCGCCCGCGGCGACAAGCTGACGATCAAGGTCTCCACCCGCGAAGCGAGGCTCGATTCGCGCGCCACCGGCGCGGGCAAGGCCGGGCGCGTGCGCGGAGTCTTTTATCCCGCCAAACCGGCCGAGACCCCGGCGTCCTCGCCGGCGGCGCCGTGAGACCCGCGCCTTGAACGACGTGACCCTCCAGCCTCCCCCCGCCGCCGCCGGCGCCCCGGTCGCCGCGACCGCCGCGACCGCGGCCGGCGGCGGCCTCGTCGTCGACCGGATCGGCAAGGCGTTTCGCGGCCGCCAGGTGGTCAAGGCGGTCAGCCTGCATCTGGCGCGCGGCGAGGTCGCCGGGCTTCTGGGTCCCAACGGCGCGGGCAAGACGACCTGTTTTTACATGATCACCGGCCTGATCGCCGCCGATTACGGGGCGATCTTCCTCGACGGCGAGGACATCACCAACCAGCCCATGTACCAGCGCGCGCGCCTGGGCCTGGGCTATCTGCCCCAGGAAACCTCGATCTTCCGCGGCATGACCGTCGAGCAGAACGTGATGGCCGTGGTCGAGATGCGCGAACCGCGCCGCGAAAAGGTGCGGGCGATCACCGCCAACCTGCTCGAGGAGCTGCACATCGCCCACCTCCGCGCCTCGCCGGCGGTGTCCTTGTCGGGCGGCGAGCGGCGGCGGGTGGAGATCGCCCGGGCGCTGGCCAGCGAGCCGGCGTTCATGTTGCTGGACGAACCGTTCGCCGGGATCGATCCCCTCGCCATCGCCGACATCCGCGAGGTGATCGGCTATCTCAAACGGCGGGGCATCGGCATCCTGATCACCGATCACAATGTCCGCGAAACCCTCGACATCATCGACCGGGCCTCGATCATCCATGCCGGGGAGGTCTTGTTCGAAGGCTCGCCCGACGAGATTCTCGCCAATCCGGAGGTGCGCCGCGTCTATCTCGGCGACCGCTTCGGCTGATCGCCGATCAAACAACCGTGACCGATTGACAACCGCCGCGCCCCACGCGCGTTGATAGTCACATGCAAGTTCAGGTCTCCGGCAAACATGTCGACATCGGCGAGGCGCTTCGGGCGCGCGTGAGCGAGGCGCTGGTCGGCAGCATAGGAAAATACTTCGAGAGGGGCGGCGACGCCGATGTGGTGGTCAGCCGCGAAGGGTCCGATTTCCGGGTCGACTGCACGGTGCGGCTCGCCTCGGGCCAGCAGCTCGAAAGTCACGGCATGGCGGTCGACGCCCACGCCGCCTTCGACGTCGCGCTGGCCAAGATCGAGACCCGCATCCGGCGCTACAAGCGGCGGCTGAAGAGCCACGCGATCGCCGCCGAAGCCAAGGCGGCCGAAACCGCCTCGCTCTATGTGCTGCGCGCCCCGGCCGACGACTCCGAGGACGAGGCGTGGGATGTCGGCGAGGGGGGCGCGCCCCCGCCGGCGATGATCATCGCCGAAACTCAAGCCACGGTGCGCAACATGACCGTGGCCATGGCGGTGATGGAGCTGGATCTCACCGGCTCTCAAACAATCGTGTTCAGGAACGCGGGCCACGGCGGCCTGTCGGTGGTGTATCGTCGGACCGACGGCAATTTCGGCTGGATCGATCCGGAACGCACCACCCTGGCCAAGGGTGGCCGCTCCGCCCTGTCGTGATCCGGACGTTCCCTTGGGTAAGCTGGACGAGCGCCCCCTCCATGACGATGCTGGCCGACCTTCTGGACAGTGGCGCGGTGCTTCCGGCGCTCGCCGCCGGCGACAAGCGCCGGGCCCTCGCCGTTGTCGCCGAAACCGCCGCCCGGTCTTTTGGCCTGGAGGCCCCGCGCCTGTTCGAGGCGATGATGGAACGCGAGGCGCGGGCCCCCACCGGCGTCGGCCACGGGGTCGCCGTTCCGCATTGCCACGTGGCCGGCCTCCACCGCATGCGCGGCGTGTTCGTTCGCCTGCAGACACCGGTGGAATACGGCGCGGTGGACGACAAGCCGGTCGACCTGATCTTCGCCCTCTTCAGCCCCGTGGGCGCCGGGTCGGAGCATCTTCGGGCCCTCGCGCGAATCTCGCGGGTCTTTCGCCAGCCGGCCCTGCGCGAACAGCTCCGCTCGGCGCGGAATGCCGACGGCATCCTCGCCCTTCTGGTTCAGGAAGCGCGGCCGACCGCGGCGTGACGCCTGGTCAATGGACGCTGACCGGGGCCAGCTCGTGGGCGAGGGCGGCGGCGACGGCCGAATCCTTGTCGCCCATCACCGCCAGCCGTTCTCCGTCGGCGCGGTGAACGGCGTAGAGCGTCTGATCGGGCTTGAGATTGAACCCCCGAATCTGCTCGAGCGGCGTATCGGCCAGGATTTCGGCCGCCTTGATCGGGCGCACATAGACCAGATCGGGAGCGCCGAGCGCGGCGAAGGCTTCCGTCGACAGGGTGGAGGTGTGCATTCGAAAATCTCCTCAGGCAAATCAACGCGCCGGACGACCGCCAGGTTCAGGTGGCCGTCCGGCCGCTCCTCGCGCGGCGCGGAGGCGATCGAACGCGTACCCATCCGAGCCCTCGCGAAAGCGGCCCGGCCGCCTCCGTCCCCTCAGGCGACGGATCGCGGCTCATGGCTTAGGTGGCGACGCCACGCCAAAGGTTCAAGCAGGCCGGCGGTCGTGCGAGGGGCCGAGCGGTTCCTAGACCCTACCGAGATAACCCAGAAGGAAAAATCCGAACGCCGCGAACAACGCGGAAAAGGCGAAAGCGGTCCCATTGATCAATTGAGGCGCGTAGCCCCCCGACATCTCCGACAGCGCCCGATACTCGATGGCAGCCGTAAGCGCTGGGCTCGATTGAGGAATAAGTTCGTCGATGGCGCCTGCGATCGGCTCAAGCTCGTAGGCGAGGCCGCCTGATGGCCGGCTGTTTGTCATCTAAGGCGACCGAGATTGGAACACACATTCAAAGGCGGCGTTTCCGGGTTCACAACTTTCCCAAGGAGGCTCCAGTGTCCGACAATCACGAGACGCATGTACTGAACAGTCTGATCGAGACGGTCATCGATAGCAGCGACGGATATCGCAAAGCCGGCGAAGCGGCTGAGAACTCACGCTTCAAGACCCTGTTCTTGGAGCGAGTGCGAATGCGGTCGGAACTAGCGCGGAAGCTCCAAGCGGAAGTCCGCCATCTCGGCGGCACGCCCGATGAGGACGGCACTGTTCTCGCCAAGGCCCATCGCACCTTCCTGGCTCTAAAAGACACCGTGACGGGTCGGGACGACAAGGCAGTCATCACCGAGGTGGAGCGAGGCGAGAGTTTTATTAAGGGCAAGTTCGACGCCGCCGTGAAAGAGGGCGGACTATCGCCGCAAACGAAACATGTGATCGAGGCAGGCAGAATCGAAATCCGCGCGCAGCACGAACAGGTGACCGCTCTGAAAAATGCGATTAGTTAGCGACCTCGCGGCTTTAGCTCGCAGCCGCATGCGGAAAGTCGATTTCGCAGACTATCCCATCGGCCTCGAACAGGCTGACATGACCCTGAGGTGACCCCCTGAAACTCGTTCAGGAATGGCTAGAGTCCGGCCCAAGGAAGGGACGGACGGATGAAACGATCGAGGTTCACGGAAGAGCAAATCATCGGGATTCTGTGGGAGCAGGAGACGGGGGTGGCGGTGACCGAGTTGTGCCGCAAGCACGGGGTCATTTCGCCGACCTTCTACAAGTGGAAGGCCAAGTATGGTGGCATGGGCGTGTCTGAGGCGCGGAAGCTGACGTGACCCCCATCTTTCATCCAGCGATGGCGAGAGTCCGAGATTGATCTGATCCTGGTTGTTGGGGGGTGGAGTGCGCCGACCAGGCGATGGAGTTGGTCGTGCCCAAATCGGCGGAGTGCTGGATCAGGTATTTGCCGCCCACCCCCTCGGCGAGAACCGCCGCCTGAAGTTTCCGTGTGGCGTCCAGTTGGTGATAGCGCGGGAAGACAACGCCGGTGATCTGCTTCTTGTCGTCGCGCTGGGTGACCAGATAGCGACCCAGAATTTCCAGCCAGCCGTCTCGGGCCCAAACCTGTTCCCAAAGATAGCTGGTCCGGTGGCCCGTGGGATTCACGCCGCAGGCTCGCCCTATCGGGTTAACCTGTCAACACCTAGGGTCAGGACTCATTATGTCATAGCCAGAAGATGACGGTGGCGGCG
>JBDTKQ010000105.1:0-2463 GCA_039935235.1 Caulobacteraceae bacterium | reverse complement strand
GGCGGGATGGCGGTGGCCACGGCGCAGCTGGTAGTCGTGCTCATGGGCTCGCGGTTCATCCGCTGGATGCAGGCCCGCCAAGGCAAGGGCCAGCCGATCCGCGCCGACGGCATCGAGCGCCACATCCTGGAGAAGGCCGGGACGCCGACCATGGGCGGGCTGATGTTCCTGGCCGGGATCACGGTGGCCACCCTTTTGTGGGCGGACCTTCGCAACGTCTATGTCTGGGCGGTTTTGATGGTCACCCTCGCCTTCGGGGCGCTGGGGTTTATGGACGACTACGCCAAGGTCACCAAACAGACCGTGGCGGGAATTTCCGGGCGTCTGCGCCTGCTGGTCGAGGCCGCCGTCGGGGTCGCCGCGGTTCTCCTGATGGTCGAGTTCGCCCTGCCCTCGCCGTCGCCCGGCGACGCACACCTCGCCACCTCCCTGGCCTTTCCGGTGTTCAAGCACCTGCTGGTGAACCTCTCGTGGTTCTACCTCGCCTTCGGCGCCTTCATCATCGTCGGGGCGTCCAACGCGGTGAACTTCACCGACGGCCTCGACGGCCTGGCCACCGTTCCGGTGATGATCGCCGCCGCCGCCTTCGGCCTGATCGCCTATCTGGTGGGCAACGCCGTCTTCGCCCGCTACCTCGAGGTGCCGCTGGTGCCGGGTGTCGGCGAGGTGGCCGTCTTCTGCCTGGCCATGGTCGGATCGGGCCTCGGCTTTTTGTGGTACAACGCCCCGCCGGCGCGTATCTTCATGGGCGACAGCGGCGCGCTGGCGCTGGGCGGCGGGATCGGCGCCGTGGCCGTGGCCACCAAGCACGAGATCGTCCTTGGCGTGGTCGGCGGCCTGTTCGTGGTCGAGACCCTGTCGGTGATCGTCCAGGTGGCGTGGTTCAGGCGCACCGGCCGGCGGGTCTTCCTCATGGCCCCCATCCACCACCACTTCGAGCGCCTCGGCTGGAGCGAGGCCACCATCGTCATCCGCTTCTGGATCGTCGCCATCATGCTGGCCATCCTCGGCCTTGCGACGCTGAAACTGCGATGATCCCGGTCCGCGCCTTCGAGGGAAAAGAGGTCGCCGTCTTCGGCCTCGGACGAAGCGGCCTCACCGCCGCCCGCGCGCTCGCCGCCGGGGGCGCCCGCGTCGCCGCGTGGGACGAGAGCGCCGCGGCGCGGGACGCCGCCGCCGCCGAGGGTCTGGACATCGTCGATCTTTCCGCCGCCGACTGGTCGCGGTTCGCCGCCCTCATGTTGTCGCCCGGCGTCCCCCTTACCCATCCCGCCCCCCACTGGACGGTGGACAAGGCCCGCGCCGCGGGGGTGGAAATCCTGGGCGACATCGAGCTTTTCGCCAGGGCCGTGGCCGCCGCCGCCGACCACAAGCGCCCGCGCGTCGTCGCCATCACCGGCACCAACGGCAAGTCGACCACCACCGCCCTGATCGGCCACATCCTGCGCGAGGCCGGACGCGACGCGCGAATCGGCGGCAATATCGGCGTCGGGGTCCTGGGCCTCGAGGAGATGCACGGGGGGGCGGTCTATGTGCTGGAGCTGTCCAGCTATCAGCTCGATCTGGTCTCCACCCTCCATGCCGACGTCGCCGTCGTCCTCAACATCACCCCCGACCATCTCGAGCGCCACGGCGACATGGAGGGCTATGTCGCGGCCAAGCGCCGGGTGCTGATGAACCAGGGCAAGGGCGACACTGCCGTCATCGGGGTCGACGATGCCTGGGGCGAGCGGCTGTGCACCGAGATCACCGCCGCCAACCGCCGCACCATCGTGCCGGTCAGCGCCCGCAAGGCCATGGGCCGGGGGGTCTACGCCCTTCAGGGCCTGCTCTACGACGCCACCCTCGGCCGGGTGAGCCAGGTCGCCGACCTCGCCGCCGCGCGGTCTCTCCCCGGACGCCACAACTGGCAGAACGCCGCCGCCGCGTGGGCCGTTTGCCGCGCCCTTGGCCTTTCGGAGCGGGAGACGGCCGAGGGACTGGCAAGTTTCCCCGGCCTTGCCCACCGCATGGAGACGGTCGGCTTTCTTGGGTCCGTGCGCTTCGTCAACGACAGCAAGGCGACCAATGCCGACGCCGCCCGTCAGGCTCTGGCGAGCTGGCCGAAGGTCTGGTGGATCGCCGGCGGCCGGGCCAAGGCGGGGGGGATCGAGCCTCTGACAGATCTCTTCGGGGTGGTGGAATGCGCCTACCTCGTGGGCGAGGCCGCCGACGCCTTCGCCGCCACCCTCGACGGGCGCGCCCCCGCCGTGATCGCCGGCACGATCGAGCGGGCGGTGGAACTGGCCTATGCCGACGCCAGGGCCGCCGCCAAGGCCGCCGACGGCGAGGCCATTGTCCTGTTTTCCCCCGCCTGCGCCTCGTTCGACCGCTACGCGAACTTCGAGGAACGCGGCGAGGCGTTCCGCGCCGCCGTTCACGCGCTGGCGGCGCCATGCTCCATGAGAGAGGCCACGGGATGAC
>JBDTKQ010000104.1:0-5986 GCA_039935235.1 Caulobacteraceae bacterium | reverse complement strand
CGGATCCCGCGGCCTGATCGTCGAAGGCGCCATCGCCGACGCCTCACGCATCCTCTCGGCGCCGGCCATGGGCGCGGCATCGTTCCGCGGTGGCCTGGGCGGCGACGCCGGCCACTGGGTGCTGCGGGGCGCCGGCGCCGTGGAGCGGGTCGCCACCGCCGGCTACGGCCTCGCGCGCCTCGCCGGCCCGGTGCGGGTGGAGGCGCACGGCGGCGATCTGGACATCGAGGCCAGTCCGGTCGGGGAAGGCGGCGTTGGCAAGGGGCTGGCGGCGGCGCTGCTCGGCGGTCGTCCGCGGGCGGCGACGCGGCTCACCCTGTTCAAGGATGGCCGGGTTCTCATCCGCGCCTTCACCCTCGACGGCGCGGGGGTGAAGGTGGCCGCCACGGGGAGTCGCTCGATCCTCGGGGGCTTGTCGTTCAAGGGACGGGCGACGATCGACAATCTCGCCGCCGCGGGAGTCGGCGCGAGCGGCGTTGTCGAGGCGAGCTGGAGCGCGAGCCAGGCCTCGGGCGCAAAACCGTGGTCGGTGACGGTCGATGCCAAGGGCGCCCGGTTCGCCTCCGGCATGGCGGAACTCGATCGGCTCCTCGGCCCGGCGCCGCGGCTGCGGGCCCGAGCGGACATCGGACCATCGGTCACCGCTGTCTCGATGGTGACGATCGACGGCGCCGCGGGCTCGCTCGATGCCGCCGGTCTCGTCGGTCCAGCGGGGGCGCTTCGCCTCAAACTGGACTGGCGCGCCCAGGGACCCCTCGAGGTGGGACCCCTCCGGATCGCCGGAACGGCCAAGGGAACCGGCGCGGTGACCGGAACGCTGGCGGATCCCAAGGCCGATCTGCTCGCCGATTTCAGCGCCATCGATCTACCCGTCCTTCCCCTGCGTGACGCGCACGTGGTCCTCGCCTTCAGGGGCGGCGCGGCGGGATCGAGCGGCCGATTCGGGATCGCGGCGCAAAGCCAGTACGGACCGGCGCACGCGACCTCGGATTTCCATTTCGCCCCCGCCGGTCTGGATCTTTCGGGGCTCGCGCTCAACGCCGCGGGCGTGAGCGCGACGGGGGCCTTGTCGTTGCGCGCCAACGCGCCGTCGAGCGCCGATCTGAAGGTGGCGATAGGGACGGGGGCGCTGCTCGTCGCCGGCCACGTGGGTGGGACCCTGAAGATCGTCGCCGGCAAGGGCGCGCCGCACGTCTCGCTCTCCCTGACCGCCGTCGACGCCGTAACGCGGCAGGGCGATGTCGCGGCAAAGCGTCTTTCCCTCACTGCCGAAGGGCCGCTCGACCGGCTTCCCTACACCATCGATGCCGCCGGTGGAGCGGGGAGCGGGCCCTGGAGGCTCGCCGGAACGGGCGTTTTCAGTGGAACGGCGAACGAGAACCAGGTCGTCTTCAATGGCGCCGGACGCGTCGGTCGGGCGGACTTCAAGACCCGGGAGGCGGCTGTCGTGCGCTTCGGCCCCCATGGCGACAACGCGCGTCTGCGGCTGACAGTGGGCGCGGGGACCGCGGACATCGACGCCGCCCGAACCGCCGGCGCGATCGACGTGAAGGCCGATGTCGCCAACCTCGGCCTTTCGCTGATCAACGAGGATTACATCGGCCGCTTCGACGCGCGTCTGGCGCTCGCCGGGCATGGGCCGGTCCTGACCGGGACCTTGCGCGCGCGCATCGCCGGGGCCGGCGGCCGCGATCTAAAGGGCGCCGCTCCGATCGACGGCGTGATCGACGCCGACCTCGTACCCGGCGCCCTTCGCCTGAACGCCTCGCTCGGCGACGGCCACGCGATGAAAGCGGATATCAGGCTGACCCTGCCGGCGGAGGCGTCGGCGGCGCCGTTCCGGATCGCTATCGACCGCCGCCGCCCGATCGCCGGCCGGTTCGACGTCGCAGGCGAGCTTCGCCCGTTGTGGGACCTGACCTATGGCGGCGAGTCGACCTTGTCGGGGCGGTTGATCGCGTCGGGAACCCTCGCCGGAACCCTCGCCGATCCCCGCGCCCTGGGAACCGCGGCCCTCGATGAGGGCCGATTCCAGGATTCGACCACCGGGCTGAAGCTGGAGAGGGTCACCCTTCGCGCAACTCTCGCCAACAACGCCATCGACATCAGCCGGTTTTCCGGAACCGACGCCGGCAAAGGGACACTCGAGGGTTCGGGACGAATCAATCTGGCGCGCGACAGCGTCTCCAGTTTTCAGCTCCATCTGAATGGCTTTCGCCTGATCGACAACGATCTGGGGCAGGCCACCGCCAGCGGACAGGTGAGCGTCAACCGGGCCGCAAACGGGAAGGTGAAACTCTCCGGCGTCCTGGTCATCGACAGAGCGTTGCTGGCGCCCAATCCTCCCGTGCCCTCGGGCGTCGTGCCCATGGAGGTGATCGAAGTGCATCGCCCCGAGGCTATCGTTCAGCGCGCCGCCCCGGCGGCCAAGCCGCAGGCGCCGGTAGAACTGGCCATCGGCCTCAAGGCCCCCGGCGGGATTTTCATCAGGGGGAAAGGCCTCAACGTCGAACTGTCGCTGGACGCCCACGTCGGCGGCGACTCCGCCGCGCCGATCCTCACCGGCGTCGCTCATGTCGTGCGCGGGGACTACAACTTCGCCGGCAAGCGATTCGTGATCGACGACCGGGGCGTGATCTATCTGGGCGCGACGCCGGAGACGATCCGCCTCGACCTCACCGCCAGTCGCGACGACCCGACCATCACCGCGGTGATCCGCATTCAGGGAACCGCGGCCCACCCGGTGATTACCCTGACCTCGACACCGGTCCTGCCCCAGGACGAGGTGCTGTCCCAGCTTCTGTTCGGCTCTTCCGCGACCCAGCTCTCACCGCTGGAGGCGGCCCAACTCGCGTCCGCCCTTGCCGGTCTCGCGGGCAATGGCGGGTTCGACATCATCGGCGGCCTGCGCAATTTCGCCCATCTGGACCGCCTCGCCTTCGGCAGCACCGCCGCGAGGGGAACGACGGTCTCGGGCGGCAAATACATCACCGACAAGATCTATCTGGAGATCACCGGCGGCGGCCGGGAGGGCAGCGTCGCCCAGGTCGAATGGCGGGTAAGGCGCCACCTGTCGCTTCTGTCGCGGCTGACGAGCCAGGGCGATTCCCAGCTCTCGATCCGCTGGCGCAGGGACTATTGAGGGACCGCCGCGTTCGAGTAGGCCTGCGTGCCCCGGGCGATCACCCGATCGTGCGGCAGGATTTCGGCTATGGCGAGATCCCGAGCCGTCGCCAGCCGCCCGTAGATCGCGGCGAAGTCCTCAAGTGTGGCCGCGAGGAGGGACCCGAGCGACGGGATCACGAAATAGACCTGCTGGAAATCGTCGATCCGGTAGGGCGTGCGCATCGCCCGTTCCAGATCGAACCCGAGGCGGTTGGGCGACGGATCCTCCAGGGCGAACCGCGACTCGGCGGCGGAGGAGACGATACCGGCCCCGTAGATGCGCAGCCCGGCCGGGGTCTGGAGCAGGCCGAATTCGACCGTGTACCAATAGAGACGGGCGAGATTGTGCAGCCGGTCGAGGTGGAGGGCCCGCAGGCCCCCCTGGCCATAGGCCTGCATATAGTCGGCGAACACCGGATCGGTGAGCATCGGCACGTGGCCGAAGACGTCGTGGAAAACGTCCGGCTCCTGAAGATAGTCGAGTTGCGCCCCGTCCCGGACGAATCGTCCGGCGGGAAAGCGCCGATTGGCCAGATGGTCGAAGAACACCGCGTCCGGCACCAGGCCCGGAACCGTCACCACCGACCAGCCGGTCAGGCGGCCAAGCTCAAGATTGAGCCGCGCGAAATCGGGAACGCCGCCGCGATGCAGGTCGAGGGCGTCCAGCCCCTTGAGGAAGGCATCGCACGCCCGGCCGGGCAGGAGCGCGGACTGCCGCTCATAAAGCGTCGTCCATACCCCGTGCTCGGCGGCGGTATAGCGCGACCACTCCTGGTCGATTGTCCAGTCCGCCCGCGCGCCGGGCGGCGGCGTTTTTTCGGTGGTGCTCATGGCAAGTCATTCAATACCCCGCCTGGCCATCGGTTCGCCAGTGGCGGGTCGCCTCAGTGGGTGGTGCGCGATCGAAGCTCGTAGCGCCCCGGCCTGAAGGCGCCGAAGATCACCGAGGTGTGGGGGTGGCTCACCGGCTCTCCGCTGTCGTCGATCAGCAGGTTCTGTTCGGAGACATAGGCGACATAGCTCGACTTATCGTTCTCCGCGAGGAGGTGATAGAAGGGCTGGTCCTTGGGTGGCCGCACCTCGGCGGGAATCGACAGCCACCATTCCTCGCTGTTGGCGAACACCGGATCGACATCGAAGATGACTCCGCGAAACGGGAAAACCCGGTGTTTGACCACCTGGCCGATCGCGAACTTGGCGAGCCTCGTCTTCATGGTTGCCAACTTACCGTCTCGCCCCTGAACAAGCGCTGAACCTAGAAGGTTCGTCGCTTGGCGAAAAGAGGCCGCCTTTCACGCCGGCGGCGTTCTTGCTAGGTTGGTCCGCGAAACGGGGCGGCCTTCCTTTTGGGGCGCGCCTGGCCCCCGAGCGGCGAGAGGATCTGATGGGCGAGGCTTCGAGCGCGCCTCGAGACGCCGCACGCGGCCGTCCGTCGGGGGACGCGGCGACGGTGTTCGCGGCCCTCGATCTTGGCACCAACAACTGTCGCCTGCTGATCGCCACCCCTACCGCCCGCGGGTTCCGGATCATCGACGCCTTTTCGCGCATCGTCAGGCTCGGCGAAGGCCTCAATCAGAGCGGCCGGCTGGGCGCCGGGGCGATGGAGCGCGCCCTCGGGGCATTGACGATCTGCGCCGACCGGATCGCCAGGCGCGGCGCCTCGCGTGTCCGCGCCGTCGCCACCCAGGCCTGTCGCGCCGCCGCCAACGGCCAGCAGTTCATCGACGAGGTGGCAGCCCGTACCGGACTTCGCCTGGCGATCATCAGCCCGAAGGAAGAAGCCCGGCTATCGGTGATCGGCTGTCTCGATCTTCTCGACCGCGAGGCCGAGGCGGCGCTGGTGCTGGACGTGGGCGGCGGGTCCACGGAACTGTCGTGGGTCGATCTGACCGCGCCCGGCCTGGACGCCGGACCGCGACGCGTTGCCCACTGGCGATTGCCGATCAAGGCGTGGTTGTCGGTTCCGATCGGCGTGGTCACCCTCGCCGAGCGCTTTCCCGAGGCGGCCGCCGGCGGGATCGGCTGGTACCGCGCGATGGTCGAGGCGATGAAGGCGGAGGTTTCCCGCTTCCACCGCGCCGACGCGCTGCGGGAGACGTTCGCCAACGGCCATGCCCATCTGGTCGGCACCTCCGGAGCGATCACGAGTCTCGCGGGACTCCACCTCGATCTGCCGCGCTACGATCGCGGCCGCGTCGACGGACTGTGGATGACCCGGGCGCAATGCGATGCGGTGACCGACCGCCTCACGGCCATGACCCCAGCGGAGCGCGCCGCCCAGCCGTGCATCGGCCCCGACCGCGCCGATCTGGTGCTCGCCGGGGCCGCCATTCTCCAGGCGGTGCAGGAGCTATGGCCGTGCGAGCGGGTGAGGGTGGCCGACCGCGGGTTACGGGAGGGCTTGCTCCTGTCGCTGATGTCCACCCGACGGCGCGGGCGCTTGCGCGGTAGCCGCGGTCCCCGGCGGATCGCCGCCTGACGATGGACGAGCCGCCGCGCAAGCGCATGGTCCGTCCGCCCACGGGCGGCACGGACGCCGGCCGCGCCGGACCCAAACGGCTGAAGACGGCCAAGGAGCGCACGCCCTCCTCCCAAGCCTGGCTCGAGCGCCAGATCAACGATCCGTTCGTCACCGAAGCCAAGGCCAAGGGCTACCGCTCGCGCGCGGCGTTCAAGTTGCGCGAGATCGACGATCGCTTCGGGCTGATAAGGCGTGGCTCGCGGGTGATCGATCTGGGTTGCGCGCCCGGCGGGTGGATTCAGATCGCCGTGGAGCGCGGCGCGGGATCCGTCGTGGGGGTGGACCTGCTTCCCGTCGATC
>JBDTKQ010000103.1:0-5634 GCA_039935235.1 Caulobacteraceae bacterium | reverse complement strand
GGCGTTGGCGGTGATCGCGAACTTGCCAAGCTCGAGAGCGAGAGTGCGCGTAAGGCCCAGGACCCCCGCCTTGGAGGCGCAATAGGCGGCCAGACCATAGTCGGTTCCCTGCGCCATCACGCTTGCGGTGTTGACGATCCGGCCGTGGGACGACTCCTTGAGCGCCGGAATGGCCTCGCGGCACAGCCGGAACACCGCCCGGATGTTCACCGCCTGAACCGCGTCCCACGCCTCGTCGGTCATCTCGGCGGCAAGTGTGGAGTTGGACACCCCGGCGTTGTTGAACAGGATGTCGAGCCCTCCCAGAGTTTCCAGGGCTTCGGCGAGGATCCTCGAGGGAGCGTCGGCGGCGGTGACGTCGGCGGCGAGGCCGCGGATCGCCGGGGAGTCGAAGGCGAGGTTGGTATCGGGGCGATCCACCGCCAACACCCGCGCGCCCTCGGCGGCGAAAAGCTCGGCGCTGGCCCGCCCGATCCCGGACGCCGCCCCGGTGACGATCGCCCCCCTGCCCTTCAACCGATCCATTCGCCCCTCCGCCTGACCGTCGCTAAGGTGGCGCCGTTTTCACGCGACGGGAAGGACACCCCTTCGATGATCAAGCTCACCTTCGCCCTGACGCGCCGCCCCGAGTTCACCCGCGAGGGGTTCCACGCCTATGGCGGGACCACCACGCGCCGCTGGTCGCGAGCGTGCGGGATGTCTTGCGCATCCGCCGGTATGTCCAGGTGCACAGTCTGCCGGCGGAGCAATCCGCCCCGCTTCGCATGGCCCGCCAAGGCCCCGCGGACTTCGATGGTGTCGCCCAACTGTGGTGGGACAGCCTCGAGGACATGGCGTCGACAGGAACCGACCCCGCCGCCCGCGACGCCGGCGCCATGCTCCTCGACGACGAACGCAAGTTCATCGACCTTTCGCGCTCCCCCCTGTGGTGGGGCGAGGAGAAGGTGATCTTCTGAAACGCCGTGGTGGGCGGCGAGGGGTTCGAACCCCCGACCTCCTGGGTGTAAACCAGGCGCTCTGACCAGCTGAGCTAGCCGCCCGCGCGGGGTCCTTTAGCCGATCCCCGGACGAAAAGAAGGGCGGCGCGGATCGTTCCGCGCCGCCCTCTCATCAGTCGACCGTCGCGATCAGTGGGTGACGACGAGGCCGCCCTCGAGGTCGTCGACCGGCGGGGCGATGATCGGCGCCTCGTCCTCCTCGCGCCATTCGATGGGCGTGAGCGGGCCGGTGAGGGCCAGGGCGAGCACTTGATCCACCGTCGCCACCGGGATGATCTCGAGCCCCGCCTTGACGTTCTCCGGCACCTCGGCGAGGTCCTTTTCGTTTTCCGCCGGGATGAGCACGGTCTTCAGCCCCGAGCGGAGGGCCGCCAGCAACTTTTCCTTCAGGCCGCCGATGGGCAGCACCCGGCCGCGCAGGGTGATCTCGCCGGTCATCGCCAGATCCTTGCGGATCGGAACGCCGGTGAGCACCGAGACGATGGCGACGGCCATCGCCACCCCCGCGGACGGCCCGTCCTTGGGCGTCGCCCCTTCTGGAACGTGCAGGTGAACGTCGGTCTTGTCGAAGGAACTGGGCTTGATACCGAAGGTGACCGCCCGGGCGCGGACATAGGAGGCCGCGGCCGAGACCGATTCCTTCATCACCTCCTTGAGGTTGCCGGTGATCGACATGCGCCCCTTGCCGGGCATCTTGACCGCCTCGATGGTCAGGATGTCGCCACCGAACTCAGTCCACGCCAGGCCGGTGACAATGCCGACCTGGTCCTCCTCGTCCGTGGCCCCGTAATGGAACTTGCGCACCCCGGCGTATTTGGCCAGCCGCGCGTCGTCGATGGTGACGGCGATCAGGTGTTCCCTTGCCATGTCGCGAACCGCCTTACGGGCGAGATTGCCCATCTCGCGCTCGAGCGAGCGGACGCCGGCTTCCCGGGTGTAGTAGCGGATGAGGTCGCGGATGGCCCTGTCCGGCACCGTCCACTCGCCGTCCTTCAGCCCGTGATCCTTGGCCAGTTTCGGCAGGAGGTGACGCCGGGCGATCTCCACCTTCTCGTCCTCGGTGTAGCCGGGGATACGAATGATCTCCATCCGGTCGAGGAGCGGCTGCGGCATGTTGAGCGAATTGGCGGTGGTCACGAACATGACGTTGGAAAGATCGTAGTCCACCTCCAGATAGTGGTCGTTGAAGTTGGAGTTCTGTTCGGGGTCGAGCACCTCCAGAAGCGCGCTCGACGGATCGCCGCGCCAGTCGGCTCCCATCTTCTCGATCTCGTCGAGCAGAAAGAAGGTGTTGGTGGTCTTGGCCTTCTTCATCGACTGAATGACTTTGCCGGGCATCGAGCCGATGTAGGTGCGGCGATGACCGCGGATTTCCGCCTCGTCGCGCACCCCGCCCAGGCTCAAGCGCACGAATTCGCGGCCCGTCGCCTTGGCGATCGAGCGGCCGAGCGAGGTTTTGCCGACTCCCGGGGGGCCGACGAGGCAGAGGATCGGCCCCTTGAGAGCGCCGGTGCGGGCCTGAACCGCGAGATATTCGAGTATGCGCTCCTTGACCTTCTCCAGACCGTAGTGGTCCTCCTCGAGGATTTCCTCGGCCCGGACGATGTCGATCCGCTTGCCCTTGCTCTTGCCCCACGGGATCGACAGCATCCAGTCGAGATAGTTGCGGACCACGGTGGATTCGGCGGACATGGGGCTCATGTTGCGCAGCTTCTTCAGCTCGCCCTCGGCCTTGATCCGGGCTTCCTTAGAAAACTTGGTCTTCTTGATCCGCTTTTCCAGCTCGATCAGTTCGTCGCGTGCGTCATCCTGCTCGCCGAGTTCACGCTGGATCGCCTTCATCTGCTCGTTCAGATAGTATTCGCGCTGGGTCTTCTCCATTTGCCGCTTTACCCGGCCACGAATTTTCTTTTCCACCTGAAGGACGCTGATCTCCCCTTCCATCAGGGCAAAGACCTTTTCCAGCCGCTTGCCGACGTTGAAGGTTTCGAGAAGCTGCTGGCGCTCGGAGGTCTTCACCGCCAGATGGGCGGCGATATTGTCGGCCAGCTTTCCCGGCTCGGCGATCTGCGGGATCGCCGCCAGGGCCTCCGGCGGGATCTTCTTGTTGAGCTTCACGTAGTTTTCGAACTGCTCGATCACCGCCCGCGACAGCGCCTCGGCTTCGTGGGCGGCCCCCGCCTCCTCGGCGACGGGAGCGATCTCCGCCTCGTAGAACTCCGTATTGTCGGTGAATTTGAGCACCGCCGCGCGCGAGCGACCCTCGACCAGCACCTTCACCGTGCCGTCGGGCAGTTTGAGCAACTGAAGCACGGTGGCCAGGACGCCGACCTCATAGATGTCCTGCGGCGCCGGGTCGTCCTGATCGCGATCTTTCTGGGTGACCATCAGGATCTGCTTGTCGGCCCTCATCACCTCCTCGAGGGCGCGGACCGATTTCTCGCGGCCGACAAACAGCGGCACCACCATGTGCGGAAAGACGACGATGTCGCGCAACGGCAGCACCGGCAGGATGTTGATCTTCGGCATGCTCTCTCACTCCTCGGCCGGCGCGATTTCCATACGCGCGCGGCGCCTCGACGGATCGAAATCAGGCTTCGCGGCCTCCCCTTTGCCTCGACGATGCGCCGAGTCGGGCCGCCCGTCCGCCTGGTCCCGGCGGTCTGGTTCACACGGTCATGTGGATGTTTGCCGCCCCCGGTTCAAGCCGGCCAGCCGCTCAGCGATAGAGCGCCGCGTAACGCTCGCGCAAGGCGGCCTTTTGCACCTTGCCCATGGCGTTGCGCGGCAGGGCCTCGACCACGACGATCCGCCTGGGCAGTTTGTAACGAGCGAGGGAGACCGAGAGGGTCCCGAGGATCGCTTGCTCGTCGATCGCGCCGTGGGCGACCACCACCGCGGTCACCGCCTCGCCCAGATCGCCATGCGGCAGGCCGATCACCGCGCTCTCGACCACGCCGGCAAGAGCATCGAGATGGCCCTCGACCTCCCTGGGATAGACGTTCAGGCCGCCGCTGATGATCAGGTCCTTGCCCCGGCCGACGATGGAGACATAGCCGGCCGCATCCATCGTCCCCAGATCGCCGGTGACGAAGTAGCCGTCGGCGCGAAACTCCGCCGCCGTCTTCTCCGGCGCCCTCCAATAGCCGGAAAAGAGATTGGGTCCCTTCACCTCGATCATGCCGGTGTCGCCGGCGGCCGTCGTCATCCCCGTATCGGGATCGGCGATACGCAGGCAAACGCCCGGCAAGGGAAAGCCGACGGTTCCGGCGACCCGCGGGCCGTCATAGGGGTTCGAGGTGTTCATTCCGGTCTCGGTGAGGCCGTAGCGTTCGAGGATGGCGTGGCCGGTCCGCGCCGCGAACAGGCGGTGGGTTTCGGCCAGAAGCGGCGCCGATCCGGAAACGAAAAGCCTCATCGTGGCCGCCGCCTCGCGCGTCAGTCCGGGGTTTGCGAGAAGGCGCGTGTAATAGGTCGGCACGCCCATGAAGGCGGTCGCGCGTGGCATGGCGGCGACCACGGCGTCCGGGTCGAACCGCGGCTGGAGAACGATCGCGCCGCCGGCCATGAGCAACACGTTGACCGCCACGAACAGCCCATGGACGTGATAGGTGGGCAGGGCGTGGATCAGGGTATCGGCGGCCGTGAAGCGCCAGATATCGACGAGGGTTTCGGCGTTCGAAGCCAGGGCGAGATGGCTGAGCATCGCCCCTTTCGAGCGGCCGGTGGTCCCGGAGGTGTAGCAGATCGCCGCCAGATCCACCGGATCCCGGGCGACCGTCTCGAAGGAGGCCCGCTGCTTCGCGGCGAGGGCGGCGAGGCTCCCGCCGCCGGTCCCGTCCATCATTTCCACGCGCGCGGCGCCGGCGATGGCGATCACCCCCGACCGCGCCGCCGGGTCGCAAACGATCAGCGCCGGCGCCGCGTCGCCGATAAAGAACGCCAGCTCGGCGAGGGTGTAGGCGGTGTTGAGCGGCAGGAAAACCGCCCCGACCCGCACTGTGGCCAGATAGAGGAGCAGATTCCCCGCCGACTTTTCCACCTGCGCCGCCACCCGGTCGCCCGGCCGAACACCGAGCGCCACCAGGCCATTGGCGAGGCGCGCCGTCTCGTGCTCCACCTCGGCATAGGAATAGCGTCGCTCCGCTGTTTCGATAGCGAGGGCGTCCGGCTCGCCATGAGCGAAGATTCGATCGAACAGGTGGTTGGCCATCACCCGGCCAAGGCGCTCTTCACGTCCGTCCGGACAACGTCGGGATTACGAATTTGAATCGGGGCTTCGCTCATGATCCGGCCGGTTTATCATGACCCCACGCCGGTTAAACCGGCGCCGAGCGCCAGACGACGCGAGCGGAGGCTTTGACCGGAGCCCGATCAGGCCGAAGCCGCGCCGCTCTTTTTCTCGGCGTAGATCAACAGGGGTGAGCCCCGCCCCTCCACCACCTCGGCGTTGACCACGACTTCTTCCACACCCTGGAGCGTGGGCAGGTCGAACATCGTTTCCAACAGGATCGCCTCGAGGATCGAGCGCAGGCCCCGGGCGCCGGTCTTGCGGCCGATGGCCTTGCGGGCCACCGCCTTGAGCGCATCGTCGGTAAAGGCGAGGCCGACGTTCTCCATGTCGAACAGGCGTTGA
>JBDTKQ010000102.1:0-8320 GCA_039935235.1 Caulobacteraceae bacterium | reverse complement strand
CCGGCGTCGATGGTGAATCCGACCATCGCCAAGGCGTCGAGACCGGCGAGGGCGCCCTCGGCGAGGCCCGCGTCGGCGGCCGCGCGGCGGGCGGCGATCTCCACGAGCGAAAGCGGACCGGGCGACTCCGCCGGAGTCCCCCGATAGGTGAACTGTCCGGCGCCGATGAGCACCGGTGTCGTGTCGAGCATCTTGGGCGTCGCCTTTTTCGCGGTCGGTCGAGGGCGAGACCTTACGGCCGCGCCCGCGGTTCACAAGGCGTCTTGTGGCGCTGTCCAAAATCCGGGCGCCCGACGCCACGAAATCGGGCGCCGACCGGCCCGGGCGAGATTGACAGGCGCACCCTGGAGCGGGCTCTTGCGCGGTCGGGCCGGCTTGGGTCTTAAGGCTCCCGGAGCGTCCCGCGCCCCAAACCGAGGTTCGAAGAGTGAATGAAAAAGATCGAGGCGATCATCAAGCCGTTCAAGCTCGACGAGGTCAAGGAGGCGCTTCAGGAACTGGGCCTCCAGGGCATGACCGTGCTCGAAGCCAAGGGATTCGGCCGCCAGAAGGGACAGACCGAGCTTTACCGAGGCGCGGAATACGTCGTCGACTTCCTGCCCAAGATCAAGATCGAGGTCGTGGTCGCCGACGACCAACTCGCCGGCGCTGTGGAGGCGATCCAGACCGCCGCCCGCACGGGACGCATCGGTGACGGCAAGATCTTCATCTCGGACATTATCGAAGTGGTCCGCATCCGCACGGGCGAAACCGGCGCGGCGGCCATCTAAATCAAATCATACTGGGAATGTGAGAGACCAATGGCGAGCTCCAGCGACATCCTGAATCAGATCAAGGAAAAGGAGGTCAAATACGTCGACGTCCGCTTCACCGATATTCGCGGCAAGATGCAGCATGTCACCTTCGACATCGATCTGGTGGACGAGGACTTCCTCGAGGACGGCACCATGTTCGACGGCTCGTCCATCGCCGGTTGGAAGGCGATCAACGAATCGGACATGAAACTGCGACCCGATCTGGCCACCGCCTATATCGATCCTTTCTATCAGCAGACGACGATGTGCCTGTTCTGCGACGTGCTCAATCCCGACACCAACGAGCCCTACAACCGCGACCCGCGTTCCATGGCCAGAAAGGCGCTGCTCCACGTGCAGGCCTCGGGCGTCGGCGACACCGTCTATTTTGGCCCGGAAGCGGAATTCTTCATCTTCGACGACGTGCGCTGGACCACCGCGGCCAACGACACCGGCTATTCCTTCGACTCCATCGAGCTTCCGGCGAACACGGGGCGCGAATACCCCGAGGGCAACATGGGCCATCGCCCGGGTCCCAAGGGCGGCTACTTCCCGGTCAATCCGGTGGATTCGGCCCAGGATCTGCGCGGCGAGATGCTGGCCGTCATGGGCGAACTGGGCATGCAGCCCGAAAAACACCACCACGAGGTGGCCCCGGCGCAGCACGAACTGGGGCTCAAGTTTTCCGACCTGCTCACCATGGCCGACCGGTTGCAGCTCTATAAATACGTCGTTCAAAACGTCGCCGCCGCCTATGGCAAGACCGCAACCTTCATGGCCAAGCCGATGTTCGGCGACAACGGCTCGGGCATGCACGTTCACCAGTCGATCTGGAACAAGGGCAAGCCGCTCTTCGCCGGCGACAAATACGCCGGCCTCTCGGACATGTGCCTGTGGTACATCGGCGGCATCATCCGCCATGCCAAGGCGATCAACGCCTTCACCAACTCGACCACCAATTCCTACAAGCGCCTGGTTCCCGGCTACGAGGCGCCGGTGAAGCTCGCCTATTCGGCGCGCAACCGCTCCGCCTCGATCCGCATCCCCCACGTCGACAGTCCCAAGGGAAAACGCATCGAGGTTCGGTTCCCCGATCCCATGGGCAACCCCTATCTGGGCTTCACCGCCCTGCTCATGGCCGGTCTCGACGGGATCGAGAACAGGATCGATCCCGGCGGCCCGGCCGACAAGAACCTCTACGACCTGCCCCCGCGCGAGCAGAAGAAGGTGCCGGAGGTGTGTGGGTCACTGAAGGAAGCGCTCGACGCCCTCGACAAGGATCGCGCCTTTTTGAAAAAAGGCGGAGTGATGGACGACGATTTCATCGACAGCTACATCGAGTTGAAGATGGAGGAAGTGATGCGTCTCACCCTCCATCCCCACCCGGTCGAGTTCGACATGTATTTCAAGTGCTGACGGCGATCTCCGTGGCGCGCCGGCGGCGGACCATGGCGCCGGCGAGCCCGACGCCCACCAGCATCAACGCCCAGGTCGCCGGTTCCGGCACCGCGCCGAAGGGGATCCCCGCGTTTGGAGTGGTGTTGTAGCGGTAGCCATAAAATTCCGGGCCGGCGAGATCGGCATAGGCATAGTGGAAGCCGTCGGCGAGCGTGTAGCCGAACCCGACCAACCCTTCGCTCAGCGAATAGGGGATGGCCGCCGCCGTCGGGTACGAGGCGAAGAAGCCGAGATTTTGGCCGGGGCCGAAACTGCCACCGCGATTGGTAAAGAACTCGGTGGGGGTCGCGACCGGATAGAACGGCGGCCCGAGACTGAACACCTGGGCGCCGCCGGCGGTGGATACGCCGTCGGGATTGATGGCGAAATTGGAGGGATCGACCGTGCTGAAGGTTACCGTCCCGCCGGCGCCCAGATCGATCGTGAAGGGCGTGGTGAAGATGTTGACGTCGTTGACCACGGTGACGATCGCCGCCGACGCCGTCGTCGAAAGGCAAACGCCGGCGCCGATAACAACAGCGGCGGAAAAACAAGCGGAAGCACGCATCGAGTTTATCTCCGGTCTTGAAAGCGCCCCACCTTCGTCAATAACCGGTCGTCACCCGTTTGGTTCCCCCAGTATTCGTCGCTATTTCAACAACATTTGTTACGCTGGCTCCATGGCCTTGGCCCGCGCCGCGACGCTAGCCACATAGTCGCGCCGAACGTCGAACTGTTTGGCGATATCCTCGTCGGATTCCTGAAGCGCCTGCACGTCCACGTCGGCCATGCCGATGATACCCATCTCGGTGTAGCCGTCGCGGATGGTCTTGCCCCACAGGCCGATGTCCTTGACGATGGGAACGATGCGGGTGAACAGCGCCCCGCGGAAGGCCTGCATGAAGCCCGAATCGTACATGTGGGCCGCGCAATCCTCGACGTTGAGGCCCAGGGTCCGCCACACCTCCACCGCATCGAATCGGTCGCGCATGAGGTAACAGGCCTCGAGCAGGAACTCCTCGCGCTCGTCGCGCTCGGCCTGGGTCAACTGCGGATAATAGTCGCGCAGCGCCAGCCGGCCGAAAGCCACGTGGCGGCTCTCGTCCTGCATGACATAGGCGTTGACCGCGGCGGCCAGCGGGTTCTGGGCGTTGTCGCGGGTCTGCTGGAAGGCCGCCAGGGCGAGGCCCTCGATCACCACCTGCATCCCCAGATAGGTCATGTCCCAGCGGCTGTCGCGGAGCACCTGGTCGATCAGCTCCCGCAAGGGCGCGGTGATCGGATAGGCGACGCCAAACTTGCGGAGCAGACGATTGTAGGCCTCCACGTGCCGGGCCTCGTCGATCACCTGGGTGGAGGCGTAGAACTTGGAATCCATGTCCGGAACCTGGGTGACGATCTTGGCGGCGCAGATCAGCGCGCCCTGTTCGCCCTGCATGAACTGGCTCAGATTCCACGCCTGAAAGTGCTTGCGCACCTGGGCCTTGTCCTTGCGCGACATCGATTCGTACTGCGCCATGCCGGCGATCGGCAGCATTTCCTCGGGGAGCTGCTGGGGATTGTCCTCGTCCAGCTCCTGGCTCCAGTCGATGCGCGTGGTCGCGTCCCACTGCATCTCGACCCCCTTGCGGTAGAGGCCCATCATCGCCGCGCGGCCGTCGTCGTAGTCCCAGTTGAACCGGACGTCGAAATTCTGCGGCACCGACCAGGTCGAGCCGCCGGTGTCGATGACGTAGTTGTCCTTGAAGGCCATGGGCGTCTCCTTTGCTGGCGGTCCGACGTTTCGCGAACCCTGCGGCCGAGACTGTGACCGCATTGTCGCGTTTGGGAAAGAGCGGCGCTGTCGCGGTCAGGCGTGGATGCGCACCGGCATATGTTCGTAACCCTTGACGAAGCTCGAGAGCACCCGCTTGGGCTCGCCCATCACCTCGACGTATTTCCACCGCTTGAGGACTTCTTCCCAGACGATGCGAAGCTGCATTTCCGCGAGGCGATTGCCGACACACCGGTGAATGCCGAAGCCGAACGACAGGTGTTGGCGAGGCCTGGGACGGTCGATGATGAAGGCGTTGGGATTGTCGATCGCCTCCTCGTCCCGATTGCCCGAGACATACCACATGACCACCTTGTCGCCCTTGCGGATGGTCTTGCCGTTCAGTTCCTGATCCTCCAGCGCGATGCGCCGCATGTGCGCCAGCGGCGTCTGCCAACGGATGATTTCCGGGACCATGCTGACAATCAGCCCCGGATTCTGGCGCACTTTCTCATACTCACCCGGGTTCTGGTTGAGCGCCAGCAGGCCGCCGGTGATCGAGTTGCGGGTGGTGTCGTTGCCACCGACGATCAGGAGAAGGAGGTTCCCGAGATACTCCATGGGCGCCATGTTCCGCGTCGCGTCGGCGTGGGCCATCATCGAGATGAGGTCGTTGCCGGGTTCGGCGTTCACCCGTTCGTTCCACAGCTTCACGAAATAGTCGGCGCACTCCATCAGTTCGGCCCGCCCCGACTCGCGCGATTCGATGATCCCCGATTCGGGGGTCGCGGTGGCGACGTCCGACCAGCGGGTCAGCTTGCGCCGGTCCTCCCACGGAAAATCGAACAGGGTGGCGAGCATTTGGGTGGTGAGTTCGATGGAGACACGGTCCACCCAGTCGAACGTCTCGCCCACCGGAAGCGCGTCGAGGATCGCGCACAGGCGCTCGCGGATCAGCGGCTCGAGATTGGCGAGGTTGTGCGGGGCGACGATCGGGCTCACCGCCTTGCGCTGGGCGTCGTGTTTGGGCGGATCCATGGCGATGAACATGGGAAGGTCGAAGTCTTCCTCCGGATTGGCGATGGTGATTCCGCCCTCGGAGGAGAACACGCCGTGGTTGGTGTCGACCGCCATGATATCGTTGTATTTGGTTACCGACCAATACGGCCCCCACTCGTTCTCGGCGGTGAAGTGAACCGGGTCCTCGGCCCGCATCCGCTCGAAGAACGGCCACATGGTGTCATTCTGAAACCGTTCGGGAACCGCCAGATCGATCTGGTCGAGCGGCATGGCCCAAGCCTCGGCGCGGGCGTCTTTCTGGATGTCGATGGCGCCGTCGGCCATGGTCGTTTCTCCCGCGGGCTTGCTTCCGGGCAAGCCTATGCCGCGCCCTGCCCGCGGGCAATCGTCTTGAAATGCTCCCCCGCCTCGACGAGCGCGGCGCGGATGCCCGGTTCGCGTTCGAGATGGCCGGCGTCGGGCACGATCACATACCGCGCCTCGGGCCACGCACGGGCCACCTCGTCGGCGGTGACGATCGGGCAGATCACGTCGTAGCGACCCTGAACGATCACCGCCGGGAGGTGGCGGATCGCCTCGATGCGCTCGAGGATCGGATGGTCGCGAAACCAGGTCTCGTTGGCGAAATAGTGCGCCTCGATCCGGCCGATGCCGATGGCCGTCGCGTCGTCCTCGAACATCGCGGTGGCCGCCGCGTCGGGAAGCAGGGTCGCGCACGCCCCCTCGTAGCGGCTCCACGCCCGCGCCGCCGCGCGATGGATGGCGGGATCGGGATCGGCGAGCCTGCGCCCGTAGGCGGTCAGGAGATCTTTGCGCTCGGCCATCGGGATCTCCCCGGCGAAGGCGCGGTGCGCCTCAGGAAAGAAGGTTCCCATCCCCTTCATGAACCAGTCGATCTCGCTTTGCCGGGCCAGCCACAGTCCCCTCAGGATCAGGCCCTCGCAACGCGCCGGATGGGCCTGGGCATAGGCGAGCGCGAGGGTCGAGCCCCACGATCCTCCCGCCACCACCCAGCGTTCGATGCCGAGGGTGACGCGCAGCCTCTCGATGTCCTCGATCAGGGCGGCGGTGGTGTTGCCGCGGGTCTCGCCGTGCGGGGTCGACTTTCCGGCGCCGCGCTGGTCGAACATGACGATCCGCCAGAACGCGGGATCGAACACCCGTCTCTGGTCCGCCTGGCTCCCCGCGCCCGGCCCGCCGTGGAGGATGAGCACCGGCCGCCCGTCCCGGCGCCCCGACTGTTCCCAATACATGACGTGCGGATCGCCGAGCGCCAGGCGGCCCGTCGCGAAAGGCTCGATGAGCGGAAAGAGGTCGCTGTTCATGGCGTCCCATGGCGACTTTGGCCGCGGACAGTCAATCGCGACTACCGTTCAACCTCCCACCACGAATCGCTGGTAGAACGTCGGTCATGCCCAAGGCCGCCCAAGCCACGCTGTTCGACGAGGCGCTCGCGCCGTCGCACCCGGTGTCCGCCTATTCGGCCAAGGACATCGAGGTGCTCGAGGGCCTCGAGCCGGTCCGCAAGCGCCCGGGCATGTATATCGGCGGGGTCGACGAGCGGGCGCTGCATCACCTGTTCGCCGAGGTGCTCGACAACGCCATGGACGAGGCGGTGGCCGGCCACGCGAAACTCATCGAAATCACGCTGGACGCCGACGGAGCCCTGACGGTGAGGGACGACGGCCGCGGCATGCCGGTCGACGCCCACCCCAAGTTCCCCGGCAAATCGGCCCTCGAGGTGATCATGACCGTGCTCCACTCGGGCGGAAAGTTCTCGGGCAAGGCCTATGAGACCTCCGGGGGGTTGCACGGGGTCGGCGTTTCGGTGGTCAACGCTCTTTCCGCGCGCGTGGACATCACCGCGTGGAAGGACGGCTTCGAGTGGCGCCAGACCTACGCCCGCGGCCGCCCGACCTCGCCGCTGGAAAAGGTGGCGCCCAGCCGCAGGCACGGAACCGCCCTCACCTTCTCCCCCGATCCGCTGATCTTCGGCGAGGACGTCGCCTTTCGTCCGGCGCGGCTTCACCGAATGGCCCGCTCCAAGGCCTATCTCTTCCGCGGGGTGGAAATCCGCTGGCGATGCGCCGCCGACCGGATCGTCGACGCCACCCCCGCGGAGGCCACCTTCCATTTTCCCGGGGGTCTCGCCGACTTCCTCGCCGAAAACAGCCAGGGCCTCGAGACCGTCACCCCCGAACCGTTCGCCGGCCGGGTCGAGCGCACGGGCGAGGCCGGCGCCGTGGAATGGGCCATCGCCTGGACCGCCGCGGGATTTGGCGACGCCGACGGCTTCATGCGCTCCTACTGCAACACCGTGCCCACGCCGGAAGGCGGCACTCATGAGGCCGGACTGCGCGCGGTGCTCACCCGGGGCCTCAAGGCCTACGCCGACCTCGCCGGAGAAAAGCGCGGCGGCCTGATTACGGCCGAGGACGTTCTGGCCCAGGCCGGGGCCTTGATCAGCGTCTTCGTACGCAATCCGGAGTTTCAGGGGCAGACCAAAGAGCGGCTCTCCTCGAGCGACGCCCAAAGGCTGGTCGAGGGGGCCGTGCGCGATCCCTTCGATCACTGGCTCACCGCCCAGCCGAAGGCCGCCGGCGCCCTCCTCGCCTTCGTCGTCGACCGCGCCGAGGAACGGCTCAAGCGCCGGCGCGACAGGGAGGTCGCCCGCGCCTCGGCGACCCGCAAGCTGCGCCTTCCCGGCAAGCTCGCCGACTGTTCGGGCCAGGCCGCCGACGGCACCGAACTGTTCATCGTCGAGGGCGACAGCGCCGGCGGCTCGGCCAAACAGGCCCGCGACCGTCGCACCCAGGCGATCCTGCCGTTGCGGGGCAAGATCCTCAACGTCGCGTCGGCCACCGCCGACAAGATGGGCGGCAACAAGGAGCTTTCGGATCTGATGCTGGCCCTCGGCGTGGGTCCCGGCGCGCGGTTCCGCGAGGAAGACCTGCGCTATGAGCGCATCGTCATCATGACCGACGCCGACGTCGACGGCGCCCACATCGCCTCCCTCCTGATCACCTTCTTCTACCGCACCATGCCCGGCCTGATCCGAGGCGGTCGCCTGTTCCTCGCCCTCCCGCCCCTCTATCGGCTGAACCACGCCGGCAAGACCGTCTACGCCCGCGACGACGCCCACAAGGACGAGCTTCTGGCGACCGTCTTCAAGGGCAAGAAACCGGAGGTCGGCCGGTTCAAGGGCCTGGGCGAAATGATGCCCGCCCAGCTCAAGGAAACCACCATGGACCCGGCGACCCGCACCCTGGCGCGCGTGACCCTGCCGCCGGCTGAGGGGCCGGTCGAAGACCTGGTG
>JBDTKQ010000101.1:0-6171 GCA_039935235.1 Caulobacteraceae bacterium | reverse complement strand
GCTCGAAAAAGCCAGGCGTTCGTTGACCTGGCAGGTCACGCACCAGGCGGCGGTGAAATTGACCAGCACCGGGTGGCCGGCGGCCCGCAGGTCGGCAAGGCGTTCCGGTGTCCACGGTTGGGCGGCGAGGGCGCCGGGGGTCGGCGCCGCGGCGGTCGCGGTCGCCGGGCCGAACCGGGCGCCGATCACAGTCGCGAGGCAGGCGATCCCCGCGGCGACGGCGAGGCTCGAGGCGACAAAGGGGCGACCCCCTTGCGCGTGTCGGCGTTGAGCCAGGCCAAACAGCCACGCGGCGAGAGCGAGGGCGACCGCGGCGGCCAGCATCCGCGCCAGCCCCCCTGAACCCGTCTGTTGCGCCAGAACCCAGACCAGCCAGGCCGCCGCCGCGTACATTGGAAAGGCGAGCGCCTTGCGGAAGATGTCCATCCACGCTCCGGGCCGCGGCAGCCGCGCGATCAACCCCGGGGAAAATGCGAGGAGGGTGAACGGCGCGGCGAAGCCCAGGCCCAGAGCGAGGAACACAGCGAGGGTCACGACCGTCGGTTGGGTGAGGGCGTAGCCCAATGCCGGCCCCATGAAGGGCGCGGTGCACGGCGCGGCGACCACCACCGCCAAAACCCCGGTCATCGCCGATCCCGCGAGGCCGCCGCGGGCGGCGAGGTCGCTGCCCAATCCCTGGGCCGAAGTCCCGATCTCGAACAGGCCCGACAGATTGAGCGCCGCCGCGAGGATCACCAGGGCGAGTAGGGCGACGACGAGCGGCGACTGAAGCTGGAATCCCCAGCCGATCGCCGCCCCGGCCGAGCGGGCGACGACCAGGCCCATGGCGAGCGCGAGAAAAGCGGTCATCACGCCGGCGAGGAAGGCGACGCCCTGGCCTCGCGCGCGACCTGGTTCACCGCCGTGCCCGGCAAAGCCCGCCGCCTTCATCGAAAGGATCGGGAAGACGCACGGCATGAGGTTGAGGATCAGGCCGCCGGCGAAGGCCGCCGCCGCCGCCAGCGCGAGCCCCATTCCCGCCGCCGGCGCGGCGCGCGGAGGCCCGAGGCCGGCGGATCCCGGCGGCGGCGGTCCACGCCGAGCGTCGACCTCGTAGGCGTGGCCGTCCACGGTCAGCACTCCCTTCGCCGCGTCGGGGCTCTTTGCCCCGGCGAAGGCCGCGCCGGGCGCCAGGGCAAGAGTGAGACCCCGCGGACCGCGATCGACGCCTTGCGGCTTGGCGTGATCGATCAGCTTGTCGTCATAGGGATAGAAATAGGTGTCGGTCGCCGTGGCGCCGACCAGGGACGCTCCGGCGACAGCCAGGTTCAGCCTGCCACCGGCATATTGAAAATGCGCCGCGAGCCCGGCCGGCTTTGGCGCGGCGGCGAGGGCGGCGGCGATCGCCGGTCCCCAGACCGGATCGCGCGCAGGGATCCCGGCGACGACCGGAAGATCGAGCTTCAGCGTGGCCGATCCCGGGATACACACCTCGGCGCAGACCAGGTAGTCGACCTTGAGCGAGACTTGGGCGCTCTCGCCGGGGCGGGCGCTGGCGGGCGCCTCCACCGGAACCGGAAACAGAACCTCGCCCTCATAGCCGTAGTTCATGATCGGGCCGACCGGCAGACGGCGCGGCGTCGGCCACGCAACCGCTCCGGCGCGCCATCCGGCGGGGAGGGTCCAGGCGAAACTGGCCGCCTCCCCCGCGTCGCCCGGGTTTCGCCAATAGGTGTGCCAGCCCTTGTCCAGTTTCTGGTCGAGGGCGAGCCAGACCGTCGATCCGGGCGCCGCGCCGCGGGTCTCGGCGACGAGGCGGCTGGCGACGTGCGGGGTCGATACCGTCTGGGCGCGCGCGGACGCGCCCAGACCGACAAGGGCGAGGGCGACGGCGAGGATCCGAAACTTCATTCTCCCTATCTAGGCGCGTGTGCTTGCCTTGGCGATGCGGCTGGCCATGATGGCCGCCACGCCTTGCCGGAGAAACGCCGCCCATGCCCGCCGCCTTCGACCAGATCGAAATCGGCCAGGTGGAGTCGCTGGGCGTCGCCATGGTCGAGGCCGCCGCCGTCGAGGCGTTCGCCGCCGCCTTTTGCCCCGGATGGCCGCTGGAACGAGGCGCGCCCGACGCCATGACCTATGCTCTGTGGTCGCGTCTGGACGCCGCCGCCGCCCAAGGCGGTCCGCGGACCAAGCGGGTGGGGGTCGACGCCCTTCGTTGGGGACGAAACCCGCCGGCCGGAGAGCTTCTGCGCGGGCGAATGACGGTGATGGGCAAGGACGTCGTGGGCGAGAGCAAGGGCATCGTCATCGCCCAGCACGACCTCCTCGACGAAGCGGGCCGCCTCGTTTTCTCGTGCCTCACCCGCAGCGTTTACGCGCGTTAAAGCCGTCAACGGCGGTGAAGGTCGATCGGCGATGCCGGTTGTCGCTTCAAAGCTCCGCCCGGTTCGCCCACACCGCATGCGTTCCGCTGCACAATTTGTGGGGGAGAGCGATCCGGCAGACGGGACCCTCCTCGATGCGGGCGGCGTCCAGCAAGATGCATTCCGAGGTCGCGTTGTTTTCGTCGGTGACGAAACTGACGAGATAGCCGTCATCCTCCGCTACCCCCCCGACCCGCGCGGCGAACGGGGCCTCGCTGGCGTAGCGGCCGGGGCCGAGATCGCAGGTCCAGCTCTCTCCCGTCTCCAGATCGTTCTTGACAAAGCCGGTAAACAGGAACCACCCCGGCTTGCTCGATGTCGAATACCCGTAGCGATATTCGCGACCGGCGAAGGCGCCGTTGATTGTGCCGAACTCACAGATTCGTTCGTCGAGCCGCTGCTCGCGAGTCGATCCGTCGGCGAGGTTGAACCGCCAGCGGTGGAGGCGGGACTTGAAGCTGTGTTCGTCGAGGTACGCCATCATCGCGCCGAAGCTGGTGGGCGCGTCGGCCCGCGGCCGCGGCATGGGATCGTCCTGAAAATAGCCGTCGAGGATCACCTCGTCACCCGCCTCGTATGCGTTGAGCCAGTGGAGGACATAGGTTGGCGCCGCCTCGAACCAGCGGATCTCGCCCCCGCCGCGCCGGGGGACGAGAGCGAAGCGGGAGGGCAGTCCCTCGTGCAACCGCACCGCGTGAATGTCGCGCTTCAGAAGCTCGGCGTCCCAGAACATCGGAAGGTCGTTGAGCACCGCCCAGTTCTTCGTGAACGCCATGTCGTGCGGCAGGCGGGGTCCGGGAACCGGGACTGGGCGGTAGCTCTGAAGCCGGTTGTCCGCGCCGACGAACCCCACGTGCATGTACGGCGGCTGCTTCGAATAGTTGAAAAAGAGGAGTTCTCCGGTGGCCGGGTCCAGCTTGGGGTGGGCCGATATCCCGTCGAGCGGAACCCAGCTCTCGACGCCGTGCATCTCCAGGGTGAGGGGGTCGAAACGGTAGCCCTCGCCGCATTGATAGAAGGTCGACAGCCCGCGCCCGGCGTGGACCAGAACATCGGTGCTCGAAGAGTCCTTGAGCGCTCCATGAGCGCCGAACCCGGGGCGCCTGGCCAGTGCGACCGGATCGGCGAGGCCGCCCCACAACGATCCACCCGCTTCCTGTTCGGCGACGAAACCGCGGGTGCGGACGAACCGGTTGCGGTAGTCCGCGCGGCCGGCGTGAAATTCGATCTGGTGGATCATGCCGTCGCCGTCGAAGGGGTGGAAGCGGCCCAGCGGCCGATGGACCTGGTTTTCGGTGTTGCGAAGATAGACCCCGTCGATGTCGCGAGGGATTTCGCCGGCGATCACGTCGAGGTCGAAGGCGTCGACCTCCTCGTCGAGCGGTGTCCACGCTCCGTTCAGATACGGATGATTGCTCGCCTGAAGGGTGGCGAGGATCGGCGGCCGGCGTTCGATCCTCATGGTTCTCTCCTGGCCGCGGCGTAAATCCCGTCGATAGCGCTCATGTTGGCGATGGCGTCGTTCCCCCCTGTCATGGCGGCGGTGTCGCCCTGGAGCACGTCGTGCAAGTGGTGGAGCTGGGCGACGTAGGTGGACGGACCGTCCGCGGATTGAACCGCAGTCTTCCCGTCGACGGCGAGGGTGAACCTACAGCCCAGTTGCGGGGCGAGGAAGTTGATGATTTCCAGCCGTCCGCGGTCGCCTTCCAGCCACAGCCAGGCGGAGGGGGCGGGCGGGGTCATGGAACAGTCGATGGTCGCCTCGATCCCGCCGGCGAAGTGAATCTCGGCGCTCATCGCCTCGTCCACCCCACTCACGAACATACCGTGGGCGTGGTCGATCACCGGCTCGGCGCCGACGAGCGTGCGAAGGGCGTGGAGCGGATAGCACCCCAGATCCATCAGCGCCCCGCCGCCCTGATCGGCCCGCCAGCGCAACTCTGCGGCGGTCCGAGGGATCGGGGCGTGGAACTCCGCGGCGCCGCGGCGAAGGGTTCCCAGCGCTCCCTGACGGACAAGCGCCTCGGCGCGGCGCATCACCGCGTGGAACCGATAGTGGAAGGCCTCGAGAAGCACCCGGCGGGCACGGGCGGCGGCCTCCACCATCGCCCGCGCCTCGCCTGCGTCGCGCGCGAAGGGCTTTTCGCACAGGACGTGCTTGCCCGCCTCGAGCGCGGCGATGGTCCACCGGGCGTGGCCGGCGGGGGGAAGGGCGTTGTAGATCAGGTCGATATCGTCGCGGGCGATGAGGGCGGCGTAGTCCTCGGCCACGACCTCGATCCCGTACTCGTCGGCGAAGGCGCGGGCGCGTGTCGGATCGCGGGCGGCGACGGCGGTGATGGCGAACCGGCCGTCGGCCCGCATCGGAGCGATCACTGCTGTCGGGGCGATGCGCGAAGCGCCGAGCAGTCCGATTCGCCAGGTCAAACGCCACTCCCCGTTTGGACTTCCGCGGCGGGGCTGTTTGGGCCTCGGGTTCGCGGGTTATAGGGTCTGGGCGGACACTATGCGCGCGGGGCGAAAGAGAACAACCAGATGAGCAGCGTCGGCGATCTCGATCTTCGCGACCGCGACGCCCTCTTTGCCGCCCTCGGGGCCGAGACGTTCGACCTTGCGGTGATCGGCGGGGGGATCACCGGGGCGGGGGTGGCGCGGGACGCGGCCATGCGCGGCCTCACCGTGGCCCTGGTCGAGGCCAGGGATTTCGCGTCCGGAACCAGCAGCCGCTCGTCGAAGATGATCCACGGGGGCTTGCGGTATCTGGCGCAAGGCGACCTGGCGCTGGTGCGCGAGGCGGCCTCGGAGCGCAAGATCGTCCAGGCCATCGCCCCGCATCTGGCCCGCGAGACGCCCTTCGTCATCCCGGCGAAGAATGCCGGCGCGATCGCCAAGCTTCGCGCCGGGCTGTGGACGTTCGAGAAGCTGGGCGGGGTGCCCAGGAGCCGGCGCCACGAGGTGTGGTCGGCGGCGCAGCTGCGCGAGCGCGAGCCGGCCATCGCCGCCGACGATCTCGCCGGGGCGGTGGTCTATCCCGAATATCTCACCGACGACGCGCGGCTCACCCTCGCCAATATCCGTTCGGCGGCGAAGCATGGGGCGGTCGTGGTCAATTACGCCGAGGCGATGCGGATCGTCGTCGAGAGCGGCCGGGCCGTCGCGATCGATGTCGCCGGGACTTTGCCGGGCGGCGGGGAGCGGCGCGCCCACCTCGTCGCCCGCTCCATCGTCAACGCCGCCGGCCCGTGGGTGGACGTGGTCCGCGCCCTGGAATCGGCCCAGGCGCCCCCTCGCCTGTCGCTCACCCGCGGGGTCCACCTCGTCGTTCCCCACGCACGCCTGCCGGTGAACCGCACAGTGATCCTTCCGGCGGCCGACCGGCGGAGCATCTTCGCCGTCCCGCGCGGCGAGGTCATGTATCTGGGCACCACCGACACCTTTTATCCGCGAGCGGAGGCGTGGCCGCCGGTCACGGCCGCCGACGTCGCCTATCTGCTGAGCGCGGCGGCGGCGCGGTTTTGCAGCCCGCCCTTGACGCCGGCGGACATCGTTTCGGCCTGGTCAGGGGTCCGACCGCTGGTGGCCCAGGCCGGAAAATCGCCCTCCGACATCTCCCGTCACGACGAACTGTGGACCGGTCCGGCGGGGGTCCTGTCCATCGCCGGCGGCAAGCTCACCGCCTATCGCCGGATGGCCGAGCGAGTGGTCGATCACGTGGAGACCGCGCTCGGCCGCGCCCACGCGCCCTGCCGCACCGCCGATGAGGCTC
>JBDTKQ010000100.1:0-6612 GCA_039935235.1 Caulobacteraceae bacterium | reverse complement strand
CGAGGGTGGGGGAATAGAGCCTGGCCTTATAGTAGTACATGCCGAGGTCGGCGATCCACGCCTGGCCGGTGTACTGGAAGCGGCCCCAGTTGGTCGCGGCGGGGATGCCGTACTCGTCATAGCTGTTGACGTTGGTGCGATTGCCCCAGCAGTCGGCGACCGGGACGATGGAGCCCAGATCGTCGGTGTGGAGGAACCTCGTCCCGGCGCAGCTCATCGCCCCGCCCTCGTCCTGCAGGATCGGCTCGTCGGCGCCCGGCCCCCAGAAGAAGCGCCGCGTGATCGCGCCGCCGGCCCCGTTGTATTCCGCCGCCACATGCGGGCCATCGTAGAGGAACTGGCTCTTGCCGAACACCGGGCTGGAGGTCTGGTAAAGGCGGCCAAGCGGATCGTAGGTCAGGGTGGTCCCGCCGGCGGTGGAGGCGCTCGTCAGGCGGTTCTCGGCGTCGTAGCCATAGGTGTTGGTCTGGCTCGAGGCGCGCGCGGTGATCGTCCGGCGGCCAAGGCCGTCGCAGGCGATGCCGAAAAACGAAGCGGCGCCGCCAGGAGCGGTCCGGGATGCCTGGTCAATTCGCCCAAGTCTGTCGTCGTTCATCGTGAAATAGACATCGTCCGGGGCAGGCTCAGCCCACCCACAGCACGACCAGGGCGGCCACGAGGCAATAGGCCCCGAAATACTGCCAGCGGCCTTTTTCCAGCCAGCTCGACAGCAAGCGAAGGGCCAGAAGGCCGGCGAGGAAGCTGAAGACCATGCCGATGAGGCTGGGTCCGGCGAGATGGACGAGCCGGCTCGAACCGCCGGCGATCGTGGCCTGCGTCTTGTAGAGGCGCCACGCCTCCTTGAGGATCACCGCCGGGGTCAGGGCGACCGCGAGCGCGAAACTGAACTCCTCCGCCCGCCGCCGCGCCACGCCCAGAGCCAACCCGGTCGAGATCGTCGCCCCCGACCGGGAAAAGCCGCGGAACGGCAGGCAAAGCCCCTGAACGGCGCCGATCCCCGCCGCCGTCCCCAGCGAGAGGGTGTCGCGCGCGCCTCGCGGCAGGCGCGAGGAGACGATGATCAGAACCCCGGCGGCCGCCAGGGCCCCGGCCATCAGTTTGGCGTTGCCGAACAGGGTCTCGACCTCGAAGTGCGGTGCATTGCCGAAGACCGCCCGCTTGATGATTTCCTGAAGCGCGAGCCCGACGACGCCGGTGATCGCCGTGGCCAGAACCACGTAGGTGAGATTGATCCGGAACGCCCGCGCCGAACTGAAATAGGTCTCTCGCCACGCCTTCCAGAAATAGGCGATCACCGCGAACATGGTTCCGGTGTGAAGCATGACCAGAAGCAGGGTCATGGCCGGCGAGGTGGGGTCGAGGCCCATGAGCTTCTCGGCGACGATGACGTGTGCCGAGCTTGACACCGGCAGAAGCTCGGCGGCGCCCTGCACGACCGAGAGGATCAGCAGTTGCCAGAAATGCATTGAAACTCCACTACCTTATAAGGCTCTGGAAGCTAACGTGATTCGGGGTCAAAACCGCCGCGAGATTCCGACATAGGCCTGCACCCCCGGCGTGGCGTGGTTGATCCCCAGATTGACGCCGCCGTCGAACTGCAGATTGGGCCGGCGGGACGGAATCCACGCGAGGCCCAAATCGACCGAGGCTTGGGTCACGGTCCCGAGCGGATCGAGGTTCACGTCGCTCCAGAGTTCCGCCGACGCGGTCACCGCCTTGCTCACCGGACGACTGAAACCGAGCAGGCCGGAGGTGTTGACGTGATGGCCGGGGTTGGCCGCGTTCCTCAGGAGATCGACTTCCGGGTCGATCGTCAGTTGAACCTTCAGCGGCAGGTTGATGCTCACCGGCGCGATCAGGCCCGCTTCCAGGTCGCCGTTGCCGACCCCCCCCGTCGCCGTGGGGGCCTTGATGAAGGGGTTGAGCGCCAGGGAAACATCGCCCCCGTCGTCTCCGAGGAGGTTCCACTTGGCCTTGAGGAACAGGTCGCCGATCCCCGTCCGGGTGGTTCTCGCCCCGGTCACCGGATCGCGGGTGACGACGATCGCCAGCGGAACGATGCCGGCCTCGACATCGAGGGTGGGCGTCAGGCCGTATTTCAGCGTCGGGTCGGTGGCCAGCCAGGTGGTCACGCTTCCCCCGCCCGAATGGTCGACCGTGACGTTGACGAGGTCGGATTCGATCTGGAAGTGGCCGGGATCGACGGTGCACGGCGCGGTCGATTTGGTCGGCCGGTCCGTGCACAGGGCGCGAAGCTGGCCCGCAGCGCCGGCGTCCTGGGCGGTTGCGAGCCCCGGCGCCGCCAGGGCGACGGCGGCCGCCAGCGCGGCGGCCACGCTCCTCATTTTGGATCGGCGGCGTCCGACGCCTTGTCGAGCGCCGCGCTGACACTGACGTTCAGCTTTTCCAACAACCGGATAAGAAGGGTGTTCTGGTATTCGAGGTGCTGAAGGATGACCTCGATCTCGCCTTCGGCCTTCACATTGACCTCGAGATCGTGTTCGGCCCGGCCCTCGGCGTGGGCGCCCTGGACGTTCTGCCCGACCATGATCAGGGGCATGAGCAGGATCTGGATGACATTGGAGATGAACAGATAGAGGACGAATCCCATGGCCGGGTCGAACCGCGCCTGTTTGGGGGCCAGAAGGTTCCACCCCAGCCAGATCACGGTCCACCCGAAGATGATCAGGAAGAACCCCATGGTGCCCACCCGCTCGGTGATGAACACCGCCAGCCGATCGAGGGTTTTGAGCTTTTCCTTGCGTTCCTTGTTGACGTTGCGCAGCGGCTTGCGCGCGAGGCGAAACGCCTCGAGCGACATCGGTGGGGCGGGTTCGGAAACGGTCGGCGCGGCCATGGAGCCTCCGGAAGCGCGAGGGAATCGACTTGCCGGAAACTACCCCTTTTCCCCGCGATTCGCTCGGGCGGCGGCGGTCGCCTACGCCGGGTCGTCCAGACTGAAGCGGTCGTCGTCCTCGTGATAGGCGAAGATTTCCGCGAACCGGCCCCACGAGACGATCGCGTCCATGGTTTCCTCCGCATAGGGCTCGCTCATGAAATCCTCGAGTTCGTCGCGAAAACGGGTGGCGGGCGCCTGGTGCGAGGCGCGGTCGTCGAGGACCCGTCGGATGTGGGCCGCCAACGGGACATACGCCAGGAGATGGCGGGCAAAGAGTTGTTTGCGCTCGTCGATGGCGGCGGCGTCGTAGCGACGGCCGGCGGGGGTGAGCCGGATCGTGCGCCCCTCGATCTCCGCGAAACGCATGAGCTGGAGGGTCTCGGCGATCGGCAAAAGCTCGTCGGCTTCCATCTGCAACTCGCGCCCCAGATCGCCGAACTCGTCGGCCGCGCCCGGCGCCGCGCCCAGGGTCTCGATCATCCCCGAGAGGGTGTTGGTCGAGATGTGGCTGAGCGCCATGCCGAGGCCGCCGCCCGGCCCCCGCCCCGCCGCCCCGCCGGGCCTCGCGGTCATGCGGGCATAGATGTCGTCGACCATGGCGCGGAAGGCCGGGTCGAGGCGCTTGCGCGGCTGCGGCAGGTCGACCTTGATCTCGGCGATCACCTTGCCCGGATTGGACGAGAACACGAGGATGCGGTCGCACATCAGCACGGCCTCCTCGATGTTGTGGGTGACCAGCAGGATCGAGCGGATCGGCATTCGCCCCTCGCTCCACAGATCGAGCAGATCGGTGCGCAGGGTCTCCGCGGTAAGGACGTCCAGAGCGCTGAACGGCTCGTCCATCAATAAAACCGACGGCTGCACCACCAGGGCGCGCGCGAGACCGACCCGTTGGCGCATGCCGCCGGACAGCTCCTTGGGATAGGCGTTTTCGAAACCGTCCAGGCCGATCAGGTCGATGGCCGCGAGGGTCCGCTTGCGACGGATGTCGGCCGGCACCCCCTTGGCCTCGAGGCCGAGCTCGACGTTCTTCTCAACCGTCAACCAGGGGAAGAGGGCGAAACTCTGGAACACCATGGAAACGCCTTGGGCGGCATCGTCGCCAGGCATGTCGCTGACCTTGACCGAGCCGGCCGTGGGGGTGATCAGGCCGGCGATCGAGCGCAACAGGGTCGATTTGCCCGATCCGGAGCGACCGAGAAGGCCGACGATCTCATTGGCCCGCATGGTCAGGTTGACGTCGTCGAGGACCAGCAGGCCCGCCCCTCCCCCGTTGCCATAGACGTGCTTGAGCCCTCTCACCTCGACGAGGGGGGCGGTGGCGACGGCGGCGCGGTCCATCTCAAGGGTCACGAAAGTCTCCTAATCGAGGCGCAGATGCCGCTCCGCATAGGCGTACATCGGGCGCCAGACGCTTCGGTTCAGCACGATGACGAACACCGACATGACGGTGACACCCAGCGCCACCCGCGGGAAATCTCCCGCCGTCGTGGCCTTGGCGATATAGGCGCCCAGCCCCGCGGCTTCGAGGCGGGTGTGTCCCCAGCTCACCACCTCGGCGACGACGCTGGCGTTCCACGATCCCCCGGAGGCGGTAAGAGCGCCCGTCACATAATAGGGAAAGATCCCCGGCAGGATGAAATCGCGCCAGCGCTGCCACGAGCGCATGCGGAAGACCCCGGCCGCCTCCTTGAGGTCGCCGGGCAGCGCGCTCGCCCCGGCGACGACGTTGAACAGAATGTACCACTGGGTCCCCAGAATGATCAGCGGCGAGAGCCAGATATTCGGGTCCAGTCGCCAGGCGATGATCAGGACCACGGCGATGGGGAAGAGGACATTGGCCGGAAAAGCGGCGAGAAACTGGGCGACCGGTTGAATGCGCTGGGACCACGCCGGGCGAAGGCCGATCCACACCCCGATCGGCACCCAGATCAGGCTGGCGATGGCGATCAGGACCAGGACGCGAGCGAGGGTCAAGAGGCCTTGTCCGAAAGCGAAGGCGACCTCGTGCGCGCTCAGGGTGGTCGTCACATAGCGGACGATCAGCCATGATCCCCACAGAGCCACGGCGAGGACCGCGGCCGACCATGCCCGGTCGGTCCACGCGGCAGGACCCATCGGCGCCCGGGCGAGCCGAAGTCGGGGAAGCGAGAGGCGGGGAATGCGCGCCAGAGTCCCGGCGACGGGCTTCCACAGCCGGGCGAAAACGCGGGTGCGGCGCAGCACGTCATAGAACCACGAGCGCGGCGCCTCCTGGGAGGCCGTTTGTTCGAAGCGGAACTTGTCCGCCCACGCCACGATGGGGCGAAACAGAAGCTGGTCGTAGAGCAGGATCACCACCGCCATCGCCCCTACCGCCCAGACCACCGCGCCGATATCCCGACGGTCGATGGCGAGACCGAGCCAGGAACCGATTCCCGGAAGGGTGACGGTGGTCTTGCCCACGGTGATCGCTTCGGAAAGCACCACGAAGAACCAGCCGCCGGACATGCTCATCATGGTGTTCCACACCAGCGCCGGAGTGGCGAAGGGCAATTCCAGCTTGGTGAACCTCTGCCAAGGCGAGAGGCCGAACTGGCGGGCGACCTCGTCCAGATCCCCCGGCAAGGTGCGCAGCGACTGGTAGAAGCTGAAGGCCATGTTCCACGCCTGGGCGGTGAACACGGTGAAGATCGCGGCCAGTTCGACGCCCAGTTCGCTGGTCGGAAACAGGCCGATGAAGAAGGTGACCGTGAAGGTCAGGAAGCCGAACACCGGGATCGATTGCAGGATGTCGAGGGCCGGCACGATGACCATCTCGGCCTTGCGGCTTTTCGCCGCGAGGGTGGCGACCACGAAGGTGAAGATCAGCGAGGCGAAGATCGCCGCGAACATCCGCAAGGTCGAACGCAGGGCGTATTCGGGCAGCCGGGCCGGGTCGAGCACCACGGGAGAGGAGCGAAGGGCCGTCGCCGGCAGGTTCATCTGCTGGGCCCCGTGGACCACCAGCACCGCCGCCGCCCCGATCAGCGCCAGGGCGATCAGGTCATAGCGGTTGGCGATCCGCCGGCGCGCGAACCGGGTCAGCAGGCCGGCGCTCAGCCGGTCGGAGGTGAGGAAGACCATCGGCTCGCCTCGTGAACGCCGCCATGGGCGTCACGCGAGCCCTTGCGTCAGGCTCGGCGGGACGGCTCCGGCGGCCCGATAAGTGGACCAGTACTGTCGCTGGGCATCGGTGTTTGTGTTTCCGCGGGATCGCGGGCCGCCACGCCGGACGCGCGACAGCCGCGAGGGCATCGAATGGTCGCCCCGCCATGCCAAGTCAACCCCGCGGGGGGTCGGGCGCGGCGCGCGCTTCCGGACTGCGCCCCACCCCCAAGGAACGCCATGGCCGCGCGCTTTGGTCCGGGCCATCCATGCAGGGTCCCGCTCGCCGCCCCATCGTGAAACGGGCCCGTTCCGGTTGATCGCGACATCCACGCGGCTTTCGGAGCATGGATCGTTTCGCCCTGGACGCTTATGGTTCGCGGATGAAGCCGCGCCGACCCGCGGCGGCGTCGGACCGGAGCGCCGCCATGTCCAAAACCATCGTCGTCGTGGGTTTCGGCCCGGGAATTTCCACCGCCGTCGCCGACCGCTTCGGCGCGGAGGGCTTTTGCGTGGGCCTGGTCGGGCGCAACGAGGAGCGGCTCGCCGCCGGGGTCTCGGCGCTGAAGGCCAAGGGGATCGCGGCG